>CAYJDL010000197.1:0-2812 GCA_964368885.1 uncultured Desulfovibrionaceae bacterium
TTTTGCGATGAAATATTTGCAATATCATCATGAATAACACGCCATTGTGGACGATTTTTTTTCAAAGTTTCGGCTGCAAATTTATCGATTTCCACAAGGGCAATGGTTTCAAAGCCGGCTCGTTCAATGCCAAGAGCTAATCCACCTGCGCCTGCAAAAAGTTCTATTACCCTTGGTTTGCCGGCAACATTTATTTGAATGTCTTTATTTTCACCTAAAGCCTCTTTAAGTTCCGTTTTACTCATTTTTCTGTCCTGCAACAAAGTCCACAGTTTATCATAACTTATGGGCATTACAACACTCTCCCTTATGCTGTTGGCTTTGGAAAATGTAGAGCATTTTTTGGAGGAAGGCAAGCTCTCTCACGATATAGTGAAGATTATGCCTAAATGCCTCATTGTATTAGTGTTGCTGAATTTGTGACAGTTGTGCCGCCGTATTCATGAAAATGGACAAAACCATAAAGAGCATGCGACTATTGTTTATCGAAACGCTAAGGCATGGGCAGTAGCAGCTTTCAGTCCTTCCATCATAAAAACATCTAATACTTCACAAGCTTTTGGAAAAACAGAATCTACACCACTTTGTTCATCAAGGCTTGGACGAGTTAATACATATGATGAAATATCCATATGTTCAGCATTTGCAGGGCGTCCAATTCCAAGTCTCAAACGATAAAAATCAGGTGTTCCAAGCTGTTGGTTTATTGATTTTAAACCATTATGCCCTGCATTACCGCCTCCAAATTTAAAGCGCAATTGACCTACTCCAATATCAAGTTCATCATGTAAAACAATAAGGTCACTAGCTGTAAGTTTATGCCAAGCCAATAAGGGTTGCACACAAAGCCCACTTAAATTCATAAAAGTTTGAGGTTTTACAAATAGCAACCATGGCATATTATTATTTAATTTAACTCGCCACAGTTGACATTTAAATTTTCCAGCTGCTAATTCTTCTATCTGACCTTGTTCTTGAGCTTTTTCCAATAGGTAATCAATGAGCATAAAGCCCATATTGTGCCTAGTATTATGAAACTTTGGGCCAGGATTGCCAAGACCTACAAATACATTTTTATATTGCATTTAAAACTCTTTTTTCTTTTCGATGTAAATAGGTAGCCCTAATCCAGCACATTCTGACGCAATGTAGGAAGCAATATGCTTTGCATAATGTTTGCTAATGGCATACAAATGACCACCTCCGGCAATAGGAATTAATTTTTTTTGTGGAGCTTGAATACTGTGAAAAGTTTTTTCCATCATTTCCCAAGTAAAAAGCTGATCATTTTTAGCCGTAACAAGAAAAAGCGGACATAGAATATGTCCAGCTTCTTGTGCTAATTGCAAATTTTTATGAAAAAAACTATTAAGAAAGGCTAAAGGATAGCTTAGCCTAGAACTTTTAGGTGGAGTGTAAATTCTATAGCTATGAGCAAAAATTTTTTTAAGTTTTAGGTAAAAACCAGCAGGAATGGGAAAGAAAGGAAAAATAATTGATAACAATTTTGTTATTTTTAGAACAAGGTCTTTACGCTTATACATGAAGGCAAAGCGTGTTGCAAGTATGGCATCAGGGCAATGGGGCAAAAGAGTTCCCAAGGGAAAGCAAGCTGAAATTTTTTCATTATCAAGCGCATGAGCTAAAGCCAAAACCCCTCCTTGGCTATGTCCGCTAACAACCAAGGGACCGGAAAAATAGCTTTCAGCCCACGCTTGAGCATCAAGACCATTTTGCAAAATATCATCAAAATAAAATATCGTCTTCTTATCTGAACGTAAGCCATGTCCTACAGGATGTATGCCGACTACATTACAACCTTTTTCATGTAAATATGTCAATAGTACACAATACATAAAAGCAGAAGCCATAGTTCCGGGATAAAACAGTACTGTCACGGCATTAGGATGATTTTCCAAAACAGTCAAGGCAATAGATTTTTTTTGTGATTGAATGTATATTGTTTTGGCATTAGCAAGGTTATAAAGTTGTTTTGACAAAACTTTTCCTTAAATAAAAGATTTTTATATAATAATGCAATGTCTTCTATAGTTATGAGCACATTACAAAAAAAGCCGACCTATAAGATCGGCTTTGAACTTTAAATTACATAAAGAAACTAAGCACTAGCTTCAGCATCTTCATCTTTAACTTTAGATATAACCGATACAATAGCAAAGTTTTGCTCATAGTGAGCCTTTACATTATTCGGAAGTGGTAAGTCCGCTACACGCAAGCTTGAATTTAATCCCATATCTGTTACATCCACCAAAATCTTTTTAGGAAGATCTTGAGGTTTGCCTATAAGATAAACAGTTTCACGATATGTTTCAAGCTTACCACCAGCTTTTACACCTACAGAAGTACCTGTAAATTCAATATTTACTTGAACTTTAACATTTTTGTCTAAGTCCACTCCATAAAAGTCAATATGCACAAATTCATTTTTATAAGGATGACGCTTTGCTTCCCAAATCATCACCGGATGTGTAGTTTTTTCACCCTTATCTTCAATTTCAAGAGTAAATACTGTCGTGCGTCCCATTTCAGAGTATATTTTTTCTAGGGGAATTGCAGACATTTTCAAGGGTATATTATCACCCTTAGCTGAGTAAAAAACTCCTGGAACCATGTTTTGGACACGCAAACGACGGTTATAGCCTTTTCCAAGACCTTCACGTTTTTGAACATTTAAAATTTTTTCGATGGACATGATTGTTTCCTCAATAAAATCTGTATAACGGTGAATATAATTTGTCGCTAAACAAAAAGCACAGACACAGAAGAACCTGTGTGAATATTGTGAATAGTC
>CAYJDL010000197.1:2822-3786 GCA_964368885.1 uncultured Desulfovibrionaceae bacterium
ATAAGAAGCAACACTAGACTCTCGAAACTTGGGAGATTTTTCTTTCTTAGCTTCCATGGGAATAGTATCGGTAATGATAACTTTTTGCAGGGCATCTGTGGTATTTATTCTATCAACAGCCGGACCAGAAAGAACACCATGTGCTGCGCAGGCTATAATATCTAAAGCACCATTTTGTTTAAGTACTTCAGCACAAGCACAAAGAGTACCTGCAGTATCAATCATATCGTCAACAATAATGGCTACCTTGCCTTCTACATCTCCAATGACATGCATAGCTTGAGCCTGATTTGGTTTATCACGCCTTTTATCAATGATAGCAAGCCCGGCATCTAAGCGTTTTGCATAAGCTCTAGCTCTTTCTACACCACCAGCATCGGGTGATACGACAACCAAGTTGTTTTCATGATTTTGGCGTAAATGCTCAAGCATAACCGGAACACAATAAATATTGTCAACAGGGCAATCAAAAAAACCCTGAATTTGACCAGCATGCAAATCAATAGTCACTACACGTTGAGCACCAGCGATTTGCAAAAAGTCTGCTACCATCTTAGCTGAAATAGGAGCCCTAGGACTAACCTTACGATCTTGTCGTGCATAACCATAATAAGGTATAACAGCTGTAATTCTTGCTGCACTAGCTCTCTTAAGTGCATCAAGCATAAGACACAACTCAACTATATTGTCATTGACTGGAGTACAAGTAGACTGAACCACAAAGACGTCATCACCACGAATATTTGCGCCAATTTCAACCCTAATTTCACCATCACTAAATGTTGAAGTTAAAGCTGGGGTTAATTGACATCCAAGATGATCACATATTGCCAAAGCTAAATTTGGATTGGCTGAACCGGTAACGATACGAAGATTATTGAACATGACTTGCCTTTTTTTGCGCATCAGGAATAAAAAATGGCAGGGGCGGAAGGGATTGAACCCTCGAATGACTGGACCAAAA
>CAYJDL010000198.1:0-3751 GCA_964368885.1 uncultured Desulfovibrionaceae bacterium
ATTCTCTTCCATCAGGTAGATATAAAGGTGAAGTATTGTAAAAATTAATGTAAAATTCTTCCTTGGTTTCATACTTAAAAAGACGCAACACTTCCTTATTGCAATCAAATAATTCACCTTCTTTATTCCAAAACATAATGTTTAAAGGAACATTTTCAGTAATAATTGAATTACGTTCTTTTTCATATAAGGCCTCTTGTTTCATAGCCCTAAATTCACGTAAATCACGAGTATAACCTAAGACTACTTCTTGATCCTTATAGATAGTACGAACTAAAGTTACTTCAACCGGTAAGGGATTACCATAACGATCAATATGCATCCACGTTAAGTTATGATATCCTTCATCAAAACATTTTTGTAATTCTATGGTTATGTAATGGGAGCTAAGTTGATTGTTGGATTGATATTTGGGACTTAAATTTATAAAATTTTCTATAAATTCTTGTTTATTGTCATAGCCAAAAAGCTTAAAAGCTGTATCATTACAGTCTAAAAGTTCAAAATTTTTGCTTACCAAATTAACTCCAAAGGGAGTATTATTAAGCATGGTACTCATAAGGTCTTCAGCTTCTTGAGCTTTTTTCTTGCTGGCTATTAACTCACGCTGGTCATAAGTAAAAAGAGCAACAACATCTCGGCTTCCATATTTTATACGTAACAATGCTACTTTACATGGAATTTCAATGCCATTTGTATCTTTCCAAGACCATAGACGCATGGTAAAGCCTGTCACAAAAGTATTGCTAATTTCACGTTCTAATGTATGTTGTGCTGTTTCAAAAAAATCTTCTTGATAAGGAGCAAAATATTGTGCAATATTTAAAATACATGCTTTTTTATAATCAATACCCAAAAACATTAGAAAACTGTCGTTACAGTCAATGCACTTTTTATCAAGATTCCAGATACATATAGGGGTAGGGCTTCTGTGAATGACGTCAGTATGATAGATATCACTAAATGTATTATCAACATAACTTCCATCGTCATGTACATGAATTTGCACAACAAATAATTGCTCGTCAGCATGAGTAATTGTAGTTAAAGTATATAATGCAGATCTTTTGGCTCCGGAACTACTATGATATTGCCATGAAAATTGACTGGCACCGTTTTGTACTGTGCGGTTACAGTGAAATTTTAATGTTTCTGCAAATTTATTAGGATTATATTCAGATATGTAGGCATCATCTTGCCACTTTTGTTGACAAGAAGAAAGACCATCAGCTTCAAAAAATTCCAGAAAACTTTCTGTACAATATATAAGCTGACCTGATGCCAGAACACAGCAAAGAGGTAAGGGATTGTTTTTATAAAGATGATGTAAAAAAACATAGCCCTCATTTAAGTATTGTAAATGCTTAGCCATAGTATCTCTTCAATTTTAAAATTACTAAAAATAGAGACAAAAAACTGCATGATATTAAATTGTTATAGTCTAGGGTGTTTTGCGTTTAGAGAGTGGGTTACTTGTTTTGACAAAAAAAAAGAAAAAGGTGATTCGTGAGAAAAAACGTGCTGAAAACTAAAATTATTTAATATTAAGAATAAGTCTAATTTTAGAAAAGTCAAACGTGATTCACATAATATATTGTTCGTCACGGTAGAGATTTTCTTTATAGGAAATGTATCATGTTATGATGGCTTGATACATAATTTGAGATAAAAAGGAATTTATAATAACAATATAGCTTATATTTAGAGGTAAAAAAGAACTTGTAAAAAAATAAAAAAATATTAATTCATTTTATTGGGCAAGAGGGTTATGTCTTACCCAATAAAAATATAATATTACAAATTATTCTCTAAAAATTCTTTAGCTAAAGCACAAGCAGCTATTTCGTCTTCACCATCTGCGGTAAAAATGATTTCATCACCTTGTTTGGCAGCTAAACTCATGATAGCAAATAATTTTTTACCATCAACTTTTTTTTGTCCCTTTTGGATAGATATAGTAGACGAAAATTGTTGTAATTCTTTTACAAGTTGACCAGCCGGACGAGCGTGTATACCGTGTTCATCCTTAATAATGTAGTTGAAGGATTCCATAACATTAACCTCACAAAATTTTTATGTAACAAATCATCCTTACCTATGGTGCAGTAAAATTAACTTGTGAAAATAACATAAAGCATTTTTAAGTATAATTCAATAAAATGTTTATCATAAATACAAAAAATCTTAAAAAATGCTAATCAACTACTTTTTTCTTTTTTTATGGGATGAACGTAAATGTACACGCATAGGGGCATATAAAATTTTAAAAAGCTTGCGCAAGGATTTTTCTAGGTAACGCACATAATTTTCAGAAACCCTTTCAGCATCATTAACAAAAAAAACAAATGTCGGGGGTGCTGTTTCTGCTTGAGTGAGATAGAAAAATTTTGGTCTAACTCTTTTTATTACAGGCGGTTGATGACGCTCAAGCAAAGTTTCCATGGCTCTGTTAAGTTGACCGGTAGGAATACGTATTTGACATTGAGCATAAATGTCTTTTGCTAAGGGTAAAATCTTGCTAAGATTATTACCTTTTACAGCTGAAACTAACAAAATTGGGATATGGGAACAAAAAGCTAGCATATCATTAAGATTAGTTTGCAATTGACGCAAGTGAGACTGAGGTACAAGGTCTACTTTATTTACCAAAATCATAAAAGGTGTTTTGCGTTCATGTAATAAATCCATAAGGCGTTTATCTTGCTGACTAACGCCTTCAATAGCATCTAAGACAAGCAAGGTAACATGAGCCTTTGTACTAGATTTAATAGCTGAATTTACAGAATATTTTTCAACAGTATCAACAATTTTCGCTCTTCTGCGCACTCCTGCTGTATCAACAAAAACATACTTTTCACCCTTAATCTCTAATTGCACCTCCACGCTCTCTCGAGTAGTGCCGGCAACATTGGATTCAATCATCCTATCTTCACCATAAACTGCATTTAATAAAGAAGATTTTCCAGCATTGGGACGACCTAGCATTGCAAGCTTAAGGCCAACTTCTGCTGCTTGATCTTCCTCCCAATCTTCCGGAATAAGGTTTAATAGTTCTTCACGTAATTGACGCAAATTATGCCCATGTTCAGCGGAAACAGCAATAAGTGGAAAGCCAAGCCCATGAAACTCAGCTAGTATATGATTTTCTTGTTCAGCGCCATCAACTTTATTGACAATAAGTAGAGTAGGTTTACCAAGTCGGCGCACATAGGACAAAAGATATTCGTCAAGCGGCAATAAACCATCACGCCCATCTACCACAAAAGCTATACCAACAGCTACGCTTAAAGCTTGTTCAGCTTGGCGTAAAATATCAGCCTCAAAACCACGAATACCTTCTGGTCCTTCGGTAATTTCGGCATGAGCATCAAGGGTAATACCTCCGGTATCTACAATACCATATAATGCTTGACCATGCTGACGAACAAGACCTTCCATGCGATCTCTAGTCACTCCGGGTCGATCGTGAGTTATGGCTCTATTGCTATGGATGAGACGATTAAAAAGGGTGGACTTGCCAACATTAGGACGCCCGACCAAAACAATTTGTGGCACTTGTGACATGTGGTTTCTCCGCAAAAAAAGCTAAATATAAAAATATCTCTGAAGGGGTATCCTCCAGAGATTTTAAATTTAGCCATATAAGGCTTAAAATGCAAAATCGTGATACTAAAATGATAAATTTATGGCTCATAAAAAATATGGTACCGGGAGCGAGACTTGAACTCGCAAGGGGTTGCCCCCGGCGGAT
>CAYJDL010000199.1:0-3618 GCA_964368885.1 uncultured Desulfovibrionaceae bacterium
GCTCTACCGGCTATGCTGTATCAGCTGGAGGTCCATTAGTTCACCCTGATAATAATAATTTGCTAATAACTGCAATTTGCCCATACTTGTGCAATTTTCCGGCCATGGTTCTACCACACACTTTGACGGTGCAAATTACCTTACAGCAGTGTTCTACCAAGACTTTCGCTTCCTTTGACGGTCAAATAAATTTACCTTTGGAAAAAGATGATGTAATTGAAATTTACTGTGTAGAGCAAGCAGTACACTTTATACGTTTAGAAGGTGATCAATATTTTACGCCTTTAAGAGAGAGAGGCTTTATTCATGGTCTACAATAATTAAAAAAGAGGACTTTATTAAAGTTTTTAAGGAAATAGTTAATAATAATAGCGTGTTTGTGGGTAATGATGATTACTTTGATGCTTGGTTGTATAATTTTATGATTGAAAATAATATTGCCTATCATATGAACCCTCAAATTACTGCTTCTATAGAACAAATTTCTTTTATGGTAGCTCTTGAAAAAAACGAAGTTTATATACCTTGCAATGATCATACTTTTCAAATGCTTTTGCATGGTAAAGATCAAGCTGTATTGAATCAGGCGTATCGTAGGGTGTGGAGTACTATTGTAAATATAGTACGTTCTGTTGGCTTTACTCAACAAGAAAAAAGACGTGTTTTAACTTTTTGTCGTTTTCGCTTTAAAGAGTTAGTTCATAATCGAAATATTATTCCTTCTCGGGTGATGAAGCGCATGACTTCACTTTTAGCGGCGCAAAGCGGCATTGAAGATCCATGGAGCAAGTTGCGCCAGCAAGCAAATATTAATGATTTGGAAGTTTTTAATTCTGATATTATACAAAACGCTCTTTATGAAATGGATCAAAGCATTTCTAAAGCAACGAATTTATTTACCTTGCGAGTGGAGCTTAATAGGCTGGAACTTGCTCGACTTATGTATTTATCGGCAAACAGCCGAGGTATTGCTAATAACACTCGTAGCACTAAGCAATTGCAGCAAGCTTTTACTGAATCTAGCAGTTTAGCCAAGGACTTTTTAAGCCTCTTGGAAGTTGAAAGCGATAATTGTAAAACAATATTATTTTTGCCGGATACAAGTGGCGGATTTGTCTTTGATATGGCCTTAATCACAAGATTGCGTAGTATGGGGCATAAAGTTATTGTCGCTTTAAAAAATAATTTTTATTTTTACTCTCCAACTATTGATGACGCACAAGATGACTCTGTTATTGAGAAATTACTCGAGGATGCTATTATTGTACAGGATAGTAGTTTAAGTAAAAATCAATTGATTCAATATTTACGCTTGTCTTCATTAGTGATTATTGATGATGGCACAAGAGAGAGGCTCAATCTTTATCGTACAAATATCACCTTTGCCAGAGCGTGGAAAGAGGCGGATATTATTTTGGCTAAGGGTTTACGCAATGCGCAATTATTAGCCTTAAATTCACAGAACTTTACTCGTGACATTGCTTGCTATTGGGTTGATAGCGATAATACATATCAACTGAAAACTAAATTACGAGCAAAGCATATTCGCAAACTTACCGAAGGTGATATTCGGGAAAGGGCAGAGGGTATTATTGCTCAAATGCGTCATGCTCATAAAAGTGGTAAGACAATAATGTTTTATTCCTGTATCATTGGAAGTATTCCGGAACAAGAAAGTACTGCTATTGCCTTGGTTAATGCTTTTGTGGAAAATTTGCGTAATAAACTTGATGATACATTTATTATTAATCCGGCAGAGCAATCCCCAAATGGAATGGATGGCGATGATTTAATGTATATGTGGGAACGAGTACAGAGAAGCGGTTATATAAATGTGTGGCGTTTTCAAACTGTTCAAGATATAGAAGATAGTTTTGCAATGCTTGGAAAAAAAGTTCTTCCGGCTTGGGCAGGGAAGGATGCTACATATTCTACCGGTTGTACAAAGGAAATGCGTATTGCACTTGATGTGCAAAAGCATAATCCGGAAATGCAAATTCTTGGACCATCAAAGAAGAAATTTTTTCGTCGTGATACTTATGGTGTGGGAAAGTATTTTGATTCTAGAATTTAAACCGTTTACCTTAAAATTCTGCATAAATTATAAGGGAGTTATTTAATGTCTGTATATGAAGCTGTAATTGGCTTGGAAGTGCATGTGCAACTTGCTACAAAATCAAAACTTTTTTGTTCTTGTTCCACTGCTTTTGGACAAGAGCCTAATGTTAATGTTTGTGAAGTTTGCTCTGGAATGCCGGGAGCTTTGCCTGTGCTAAATGCCAAAGCTGTTGAATATGCTGCAAAGGCCGGTCTTGCTACTGATTGTGCAGTGCGTTTATCGTCAGTTTTTGCTCGTAAAAATTATTTTTATCCTGACTTACCTATGGGTTATCAAATATCTCAATTTGATAAACCAATTTGTGAGCATGGTAAACTGAATATTACTTATGATGATAACAAGACAAAAACCATAGGTATTACACGCATTCATCTTGAAAATGATGCCGGAAAAAATATTCATGATAGTCATGATAATGCAAGTTATGTTGATTTAAATCGAGCCGGAACGCCTTTAATTGAAATTGTTTCTGAACCTGATATGCGCAGTGCAGAAGAAGCAGTAGCTTATTTAAAAGCTTTACATGCTATTGTTACTTGTCTTGAAATTAGTGATGGAAATATGGAAGAGGGATCTTTCCGCTGTGATGCTAACGTGTCTATCCATAAGCCCGGAACTCCCTTTGGAACTAGGGCAGAATTAAAAAATCTTAACTCTTTTCGTCATGTTCAAAAAGCCATTGAATATGAAATTGCCAGACAACATGATCTTATAGAAGATGGGGAAGAAGTAGTTCAAGAGACACGTCTTTATGATAGTGTAAATAATGTTACTAAATCCATGCGTTCTAAAGAAGAAGCTCATGATTATCGTTACTTTCCGGATCCGGATTTGTTGCCTATCATTATTCAACCAGAGCAATTTGAAACATGGAAAAACGCTTTGCCGGAATTGCCAAAGGCACGCATTGAGCGTTTTTGTAATGAGCTTGGGCTATCTATTGCTGATGCTCAAACTCTTTGTAGTGATAAAGCCATAGCAGATTTTTTTGAAGCCGCTTGTGCCGTATATCCTGAAAATAAAGTAAACAAGGTTGCTAACTTAGTTCTAGGTGCGCTTTTAAGGGAATTACATGCCGCAGAGCAAAGAGTTCAAGATATAGCCATGACTCCGGAATCATTAGCTCAATTGGCTAAGATTATAGACGATGGTCTTATTTCTGCTAAGATAGCCAATGGCATTTTTGCCGAATTGATGAATAATGGAGCTATGCCTGAAGAATATGTGAAAGAAAAAGGACTTGTCCAAATTTCTGACACCTATGCTCTGGATAGTACAATTGACGAAGTTCTTGCAGCAAATCCGGCAGAAGTAGAAGCTTTTCGCAATGGCAAAACAAAGCTTTTATCCTTCTTCGTGGGGCAAATTATGCGTGCTACCAAGGGTAAGGCGAACCCAGCCTTGGTTAATGATTTGTTGTCTAAAAAACTTTAGGAAACGTTGGTTTATTCTTTTTTTGGGGAAACTTTTTGTGAACAAAAAGTTTCCCCAAACCCCTT
>CAYJDL010000200.1:0-2128 GCA_964368885.1 uncultured Desulfovibrionaceae bacterium
TGGGCTTCATCTGCCATAACAATAATATTGCGCCGTGTGGAAAGTGCGTCTTGCGACTCCTCAAACTTCTGCATAGTGGTAAAGATGATACCGTTAGCTTGAATATTATGTAATAATTCCCGTAAATTCTCTCGGCTCTTGGCTTGTTTGGGTTCTTGACGCAAAAATTCCTTACAATGGCTAAATTGCAAAAAGAGTTGGTCGTCAAGGTCATTTCTATCGGTAATGACCACAATGGTGGGAGAACTCAGAGCTTCTTGCAAGGCGTGAGCATAAAAAACCATGGAAAGAGATTTGCCACTGCCTTGGGTATGCCAAAATACTCCACCCTTACCGTCAGTTTGCGTAGCTTTTTGAGTGGAAGTAATGGCCTTGTTTACGGCAAAATATTGATGATAACCTGCAAGGATTTTATGCGTCTTGACGCCTTCACGAGAAAAACAGATGAAATTTTTCAGTATATCCAAGAAGCGTTCTTGCTGAAAAATACCCTCAAAGAGCGTATCAAAGGCGGTAAATTGCGTATTTTCATAAGACCCGTCCTCTTTGTATTTGGGGGTCTTCCACTCCATAAAACGATCTTCGCCGGAAGTGATGGTACCTGCCTTGGAGGTGGCTTGATCGCTTAGGACGCACAGCGCATTATACACAAATAGCGACGGTATTTCCTGCATATAATTGCGTAATTGGCGATAAGCTTCGGATACGTCGGTTTCCTCCCGTGAGGGTGATTTTAATTCAACCACTACGAGGGGTAAACCATTGATAAAAAGGATGATATCGGGACGTTTTTCGCTATTATCTATAACCGTCCATTGATTAATCACCATGAAACTATTGTTTTTCGGCTTGGCATAATCCACAAGATAAATAAGCCCTGCGCACTCTTCGCCCTTTTGCAAATATTTTACAGGTACGCCATGTTGTAAATAGTTCATAAAATGGGCATTTTTAGAAATAAGGTCGCCGCTGTCAAAATTTTTAAGCTTATAGAGTGCATCATCAAGAGCAAGTTTAAGAGCGGCAGGTGGTAAATGTTTATTAATGCGTATGAGCGAATCCATGAGCACCGATTCATACAGCGGTAAGCGATAATCTCGCTCTACGTCCGGACCATATATATGGGCAAAGCCCAGATTCTGCATAAGTTCAATTATGGCCTCTTCAAAGTGGGATTCGGTGTACATGGTGTGTCCTTGCTATTTTTATGAAACTGCTTCCAAAATTTCTAATTTCACTTCTTCTGAATAGTCTTCAAGCTCAATAAGGTAAGAAAGTATCTTGCCTAAGAGAACTTTTGATATTTTACCCTCAGCTACCCATACGACAATATTTTCCATTTTATGTATGAAGTATCTTACAGCATAAGCTTTACCATTTATACACAAAAAATATGCTCCAAGGGCAAGGCTTGAACGTTTATTCCCATCATTAAAGATATGATGTTGTATAAGTGCAAAAACTACATGTGTCAATTTATCTTGGAATGTTGGATAATAATCATTATTTTGGATGTGTGTTAAAAGGCTATCGAGCATACCAATATTTTTAATACCATGAAGTCCACCTGATTTGTTGATTATAGAATCATGTTCATGAATAGCATTTGCAACGCCAAAATAATTAATTTGCTGCACTTTAGCGATCCTTTAATCTCTTAAATACTTCTAATGTTTTTGCTTCTTTGATTTGTTCTTCTAAGGCTTTACTTTGCTCGCCTAAAAATTTATCAAAGTCACCTTGGGGAACAGACTCAATATAATGCTCTAGTTTATAATGAAAAGCGTCTCTAAACTCTAGGTCACGACTAGACATTTTAACGCGTACATCTTGAATGTGCGGTTCTAAAAAGGGGTTATTTTTTGCTTCATCAAGTAAACTGTCAAATTCACTTTCTGTAAGTTTTCGCTTCAGATCTTGAAAACGTTGTCTTACAAGTTCAGCCAAACCATTTTCAAATGCTGAAATAGCTATGAGGGTTTCGGTGTAAAAAGTGTCTCGTGGGTTTTCCTCTTCTGAAAGTTTTAGTATTGCTTTATATTCAGTGGCATTTTCACAAAAGACAGCATCATAAATTTTATCGGTATGAGCGTGAAATCTATTTTCGCCCATTTCAAGGCAGTCTATT
>CAYJDL010000200.1:2194-3613 GCA_964368885.1 uncultured Desulfovibrionaceae bacterium
AACTATCACGCTGATTTATAAATTTGGGATGACCGCCGCTTTTCTGTGCAGTAACATCAAGAGCAATATCTAATATTTTACTACGTATAATTCTTGCTCGTTCACTTTCTACCACAAGCATGGCAAGATTTATTACCGCACGAAACGAAAATATTCCAAGTGAAGGCGCTTTTGGGCTTATGTCGACGACATAAATGTCGTCGACATAGAGATTTCTTAATAATTTTAAACTCTTTCCCCTAAGTATGCGATACCCATTGGCACGTAATTCGTCCCCGTTGATACGCAAATATCTGTCAATGGTGCGTTCTTCAATTTGTAATATTTCAGCAACTTGGGCTTTAGTAAAAACAAGCTCTGATTCAAAAAATACACCTCCAAAGTGAAGATTATTTTCTACCTCTTGAAAGGTATATGGATTGTTTAGGATATTCTCTCTTGCTATAAGTGATGTAGCTAAATTTTTACTCATAGATTACCTCTGCATGGCTTTGATTTGTCTTGTGTCTAACAGCTTATACAAATAAAAATTTTTCGTAAAGTTTATGCACTACATCTCTTTCGCCAACTGTTTTTTCAAAGAATCTGTGATAAAAGCGTTAATGCTCATATTTTTTGCTTTAGCATAAGCCATAACGTGGGCGTAAAGTTCCGGCTCAAGGCGAAGGGCAAATTTACCTTCTTTTTTCTTAGGCTCAATATTACGAACCTTGCATTCCTCAAGGAACATCTCAAGGGAAGTTGCCCCCTCTTGCTTTAAGCCTGTAATATCTGCGGCGTAAAAATCCGCTCCACCGTTAAGTCCCACAAATTCGCCTCTTAAAAGCTCAATTTCTGGGTCGTAGGAAATGACAGCCTTATAACCGCCTTTAAATTCTAAGATATTATTCATAAGTAACTCCATTATCTTCAAGCCATTTGCGTATAGATTTTTTGCACAACGGTTGCATCTATTTTCGCACACACGCCATTAAATTCTTTATCTATTTCAATATTGGTAAAACGTAAAACTTCAAGCCCCAATTTTTCAAGAACTTGTGTTCTTTTTTCATCATAGGCTTTGCCTTCATCTGTAAAGTGCTGTGAACCATCTAATTCTATTATTAATTTTGCTTTATGGCAGTAAAAATCTACAATGAAATTATCAATGGTTTTTTGACGCTGAAAACGAATGGGGTATGATGATAAGAAGTCATACCATAAATGCTTTTCTTGTGGAGTCATATTCTTGCGAAGTTCTCTTGCTCTTGGGATAAGTTTTTTGTTGTAACTTAATGGCATTGCTGACTCCTTTTGTGCGTTGTATTTTGTTTTTCTTGATGAGGTGTAGTCTCCCCCTTCACGAGTTTTAGCCTCCCCCCTGATTGCGTTTGGCAATCTTCCCCCCTCTTAAGAGAGGCTAGCCTCCCGCGTGGAGGG
>CAYJDL010000201.1:0-3600 GCA_964368885.1 uncultured Desulfovibrionaceae bacterium
ATGTTTGGAAATTTAACTTTGATGTTTGCACTCGTGCTATTGATGATGTTTTGAAGCGATTACGAAAAAAATTGTCCCACTCCAATGTGCAAATTAGTTCTGTTTGGGGATATGGTTTAGAGCTTGAACTTCGTTCAGAATAATTTGTGAGGAATTTATGATTTCATTACGAAGAAAAATTACCATTCCTTACATAAGTATTATTATCATTATACCATTATTAATATTGCTTTTATTCAATGTTGCTCTTTATTATTTTTCATCTAAGCAAGCCGTAACAGACTTGCAGAACATAGCAGATAAACTTACACAAGGGTTTGAATTTTTAAAAAAAAGAGAGATTGATAGAGGTAAAATTATACTTCTTATTCGAGCAAGAAATCTTTCATCTTCATCAGAATTATTTTTATACACATCAAAAGGAGAGCGTGTAAATCCTTATTCTTATGTGATAAACACTTCTCAAAGTATTGCTATTAAAGAAATGTTATCCAAAAACAGCGACAATTCTATACATTTTTCAAGACAACTTTTTAATGAGAGCACGGCCCAAAGTGCCTTTAATGCAGCTAAGAAAAAAAATAGCGGTTATATATATACTTTTTGGGAAAAAAGTAAAAAATATCATGCAATAAAGTTTACGCTTGTTTTGCAAAATACTACTATGATAGCTTTATTTATATCAAATGGTGATTTTTCTTATAATTTCATATATTTTTCTAATGCCATTCTTTTATCTATTTCAGCTGTTCTTGTATGTATAGCCGTTTTCATTTCAAAATATGTGGTGGGCAGCATATCCAAACCCATAGAGTATATTACATCCATTGTTGGGCAGGCTAAAAAAGACAGCTTTATTACCCTTCAAAATACTTCTAACATAAAAGAATTGCACATATTATCACAAAAAATCAATGCCATGAGCAAGTCTGGATATAACTATACTCAAGCTCAAAAAAACTTTTTCCAAAATGCATCACATGAGTTGCGCACACCCCTTACAAATATTCAAGGCTATGCAGAAGGTATAGAACATGGCATCTTTACAAATATTCCAAAATATGCGCATATTATAAGCACTGAAGTAAAAAGATTATCTAGCTTGGTAAATGATATTTTGTCACTATCTCGAATTGAAAATAGTACTTATCAAGCTGAATATGCTCAAATTTCTGCACTTAAAGCAATAAGCAATATTGTGCAAAATATACAACAATTTGCCATAAAAGAGTCTATAGAAATTGAGTTAAAAGTTCTGTGCGATGCAGAAATTTACATCAATGAAGAATTGTTTTACCAATGTGTAAATAATGTACTTTCTAACGCACTACGCTATGCAAAAAAATATATTTCCATTACAATAAATACCGAAGGTAATTTGGTAAGTATCACTATTGCGGACGACGGAGAAGGTGTCTCCTTACAAGATAGACCTCATATTTTTGAAAAATTTTATAAGGGTAAGGGTGGCCATTTTGGTCTTGGCCTAGCTATCGCTAAGTCTGCCATAGAATGTATGCATGGTACTATTTTATTGGAAGATAATACAAACGCCTTTAGTATACTATTGCCAAACCAAAGGAAGAATATTTGAAGCATTTTATGCCATACACACCAAAAGCGTTCCAATTTTTGAGCAACGAACTTTGAGCGATCAAGTCTAAATCACTACAGAAAAAATAAAGCAGTACTTTCCTTACAACTCAATAGGGGCAAGATTACGTTTATTTTCAAGAAAAAGCTTGTAATCCTGTACAATTTTTGCGTGGTCAAAAGCTAAAGTGGGCAAATTATCCAAAGAATAAAAATTAGCATTTTTTGCATCATCCCCAGCGCATATTTTTTGAGCATTACAAGTTTTTCCAACAAAAACAACACTCATAGTATGAAAACGGGGATCTCTATGCGGCTTTGAATACACTCCAAGCAAACCAATTAACTCAACTTCAAGACCGGTCTCTTCCTGCATTTCACGAATAGCGGCATGTTCAACGCTTTCACCTTCATCAACAAAACCACCCGGCAATGCAAAGCCATGAGGCGGGTTTATACGTTCAATAAGCACAATCCCACGAGTGATATCGTTGGAGTCATGAATAATTACATCAGTAGTAGGTGCCGGATTTTTATAAATCACTATGCTGGCATCACACTTTGGGCAAGGTATATGTTTTTCCATAACCTTCACATAAACTAATGCTTACACTTTGGCAAGTTAATGTAGTTTGTCTGTTTGAAATTGTCAGGCTTCTGCGCAGTTGCTAAACTTGAGTAAGAAAAGATTGATTAAAATCCCTCTTCCTCCCTCACATTCCCCTACCCCTCAAAAATACTTCAACATTTAAAAATAAAAAATTTTCTTCAGAAAAATTCTAATGAAAAAGCTTCTGCGTAATTCTAATTTTTTTGGCTAAATCTGATTTTGTGGTGATTTTTTGTAAAAATGGTCACTGTTCGCACTATTCCTTAGCCATTTTTTCTCTCTATTATGACCTAAAAATGGTCATAATGTGGAAAAAAGGCGCAAAAATCTATGATTTAATCATTTTTACCGCCTTTTGAATGTTAAATGCCATGCTCGTTAAGAGCAGTTCGGCACTCACCTTAACTACTCCGATGTACCTTGCTCGCCAAAGTCCGTATTTAGTTTTGGCTGTCCCAAAGTATTGTTCCACTCGAAAGCGAAAGGTGCTAATCGTTTTGTTTATAGTTTTTTGAAAATCGGAAATTGGATTATTTCGTGTTGCTTTAAACATAATGCCATCAAGAAGGTCAAGCTCTTTTAAAGTATTCCTATTTTTTTGACTTGAGTACCCTTTGTCAGCAAAAACAACATCTCCTGGTTGCAATCCTGCTCCGCCGACAAGTTGTTGAAATTCACCAGTATCCGACATATTGGCGGGAGTAATATGACCACTTAATACAAATCCATTTAGGCAATCTGTTGCTACATGCATTTTGTAACCGTAAAAAGTTTTACTTCCTTTTCGTAGTCATGCAGCATCACTGTCATCTGAATAACTAACTGTACATTCAGTATTTTCACATTCGTTTGAGGTATTTTCGTTTACGTTATCTTCTTCACGGTCTGTGGTAACAGTTTCTACCACCTTTCGAGGACGACGAGCAGATTCTATGATGGAGGCGTCAACTATAGCACCTTGACGTACTAAAAGGTCTTTATTTTCAAATTGTTCATTGAGCATGTTCAAAAGTTCATCAAAAATATTTAATGCAATCAGCCCATTACGAAAACGACAAATAGTTGTTTCATCCGGTACACTTTGCTCAAGGGAAAAGCCAACAAAGCGCACAAAAGAAATCCTATCCCATAAAGCTTGCTCCATAGCTAAATCACTTAAAGCATACCAACGCTGCAATAAAAGTATCTTAAACATAACCAAAGCAGGGTAACTTGGATTGCCAACAGCATTGGTCTTGCGCTGTAATTTTTTATTGAGAAACTTTACAATGGGTCGCCAGTCAATAAGCTCATTTACGTGATCTAAAAACTCGTTGGCTTGTTTACGACGGCTTGCAACATGGTCAGCTATTCCAAAATGTACTTCATTACGTTTTTTCATATTAATCTCCCTACTT
>CAYJDL010000202.1:0-3593 GCA_964368885.1 uncultured Desulfovibrionaceae bacterium
TCTATCTCTTCTAGTGGATCTTTATCCTTGTTGATAGTTGCGCTAGATGTTCTTCCGGCTAAATTCCATTCTGCCTGCAAAGCCTCTCGCCTATTGCCTCCTGGGGTGTTTATGCCGGATATTGCTACTCTAAAACCTAAATCATGAGTACTAACAGCTCCATCTATTTGAAAAAAAGCAACCTCTTCCCGTCTTCCGGGTAGGATTTCTTCTAAGCTAGAAAGGTAGCTTCCGCCTTTGCGAATAAATCCGCCTGCCGATCCATGTAGTCGACCTCCAAGGGAAAAGCGAAATGTATCCATAACCATTTCCGCTACATTTCCGGCACTGTCATAAATTCCTAATTTATTGCTTTTTCGAGAACCGATTCGAGCAGTATTTTCCTCAATTCTAGAAGCTTGTTCAGGTCTGAAAACAGCATAGTCAGTATATAGTTCTCCATGGGCTAAGGGGAAAAAATCCTCTTCCAAAATTTGTTGACTGGAAGTTGTATGACCGCCTCTTGCGGCATATTCCCACTCAATTTCAGTAGGTAAGCGAACATAACCAATATTGCGAGAATCACCATGATAATGCGGTAATTGTTTAGGATGGTTTTTCAAAAGCCAAGAGGTATATTTTTGGGTAAAAGTTGTTGCGTCATACCAAGTTAAGCTGGCTTTAGGGCGCACATTTTCCGCTGTAGGCTTTAGGCAAATATTATTCATTATAGCTTCATATTGCAAAGTGCTAACTTCATATTTTCCGATAAGATAGTAGTAAAAATTACCTACAGGTGCTTTGTCATACCAGCTTTCAGGTATATCTTGCATAGAAAAAGGAGCTGCCAAGTTTGCTGTATACCGACTGTCATAATATCCACGATCTGAGCTTTTGGCATTGTCATGACCAAAGCGTGTGCTCATATCCCATAAAAAACCTTGAGCCGGAACACCTACAATTTTAAAAACCATGGACAGACTACAAGGCATAGGTAAGGAAACATCTGTTTGATCAGGTTTAGGATTATAAGCTTCAAGAAGAGTAGCACTGCCCTTGGCTACAAGTGCAGCACTTGCATTGTAAGCTATGATAAATTGAGAGAAAAAGGCAAAGCAAAGGAAGCAACCCAAATTTAGGATTTTTTTATACATCTCGAATCACCTCAGAAGGTATAATTTTTGCTGCCTTAACTGCCGGAAAAAACGTAGCGGCTAAGGATAAGCAAAGGACAATGCCAAAACCAAGAGCAAAATGTTCAGGTGGGAGCGAACAAATTTCTTCCGAGGCATTTTGCAAACTTGAGCTAAAAAGATAGTCAATAAGTTTAGCAGAGATAACATAAAATATACCAGCGCAAATAGAACCAAAACTTGCTGTTAAAAAAGATTGAAAAAGTGCAAAGGACATAATATTGTTGCCGGTATAGCCAATAAGGCGTAAAATACCGAGATAGCGTTCTTTACGGCGCACTGCGGCTAAGGCTTGACTTGTTGTAGAGGCTAAAAAACCAAGAGCTGCTGTAATTCCAATAAGACTAAAAATTAAATTTAATGAACTATTTAAAGCTTGAACGGTAGAAATTTCTTCAGCTTTTGTGTAAACGTCTATGCCATTCATAGCAAAATAGTCTCGTAAGGCTGTAACACCATTAAGATTTTTAGCGTAGAGGCGAAATGAAGCATAAATTCTTTCTGCGCTTTGTGCTTCATCGCCCTTCCAACCAAGTTCTTGTGATAAGCGAGGGTCTTGCTTAGGTTTAATGCCATCACGAAAATTTTCCGTAGCTTCTAATAACTCTAATGGAATAAAGACTACTTCTTGCTGTTCTACTTCTAAAGGTAGGATAGCTTGTACCCAAAGTAAGGCTTCGGCTCTCTCAACTTTACCTTTGTGTAATCTTTCTACATATCCTTTTAAAATGCTACCTCTTTTGGCTTCAATGCGCCTAGCGGCTTCATGTGAAAGTACCACTGCAAAAGTATTAGGAGCTTGTTTTATATCATTAGAATCAATGTGTTGTAAATATGGTTTAAGAAGAGTGTCGCCTGTTCCGGTAGGCTCTAAGGACGCTGTAATTCTTTTTAATGCGCTTGCTTGGCTTTGAAGAGCAATGTCCATAGTTGCAGAAATGGAGCGTGTTTTGGGCATGATAAAATCAACGTGTTGACTTTGTTTTAAGGTTTCAATCCATTTTTTCGTATAATTTCCGCTTGCAACCGGGATAACCTCGAGATTATGAGGATTATTTTGCAGGCGATCAGTCATAGTGTTAATTATACCATATTTTACACCATAAAGTATAAGTAAGGGGGTGAGAACAGCAGCTAGTGACAGTATAGCGCAAGCTGACAGTAACGTCTCATGATAATAGTCTTTTGCGGCAAGGGTGCATGATTTCAAAAACATTTTACTTTCTCTATTTTCAATTTGTTTTCTTGAAATTATTATATATACCAACTGGACTGTCTTCGGCAAAAGGTAGAGGCTGTTCGCCAATTTGTGCGAAAATTTGGTCGTTTTGTCGAGAGATATGGGTTTGAACCAAACGAAAGCCAGCTGCATGAGCCAATGATGGTGAATGGCTTACCATTATAACGCTAATATTTTTCTCTTTAGCTTGATGCGTAAAAAGTTCTAAAACTAATTTAGCATTATATGGATCAAGAGATGCTACGGGTTCATCGGCAAGAATTAGCTTTGGTCTATGGACAAGGGCTCTGGCAATGGCAAAACGCTGACGTTCACCTACGGACATTTGAGCGGGTTTTTTATGTAATAAGTGTTTAATGTCTAGGGTCTTGGCAAGATGGTGAAGGTCATCTTTAAAATTTTGTTCGGCTATATTTGAAGGGCAAGCAAGTAAAATATTATCATATCCGGTTAAAAAAGGTAAAAGACCTCCGGTTTGCAGAATATAACCTATATATTTTTGACGTAAGCTAGATAGTTTATTTTGTTTTGATTTTTTCCAAAGTGTTAAAATATTATAAGTTTTATCATGGGGGCAAAAATTAAATATGCTATCGTTGTTTACATTTGGTCTTAAAGCAGTAGACAGAAGGTCTAAGGATGTGCTTTTTCCGCATCCGCTTGGACCTACTAAGGCCACAAGTTCGCCTTGTTTTACCTTAAAATCTTGAATATGTAGAGCAAAGGAATTGTTTTTACCATGATTTTTGTATAAATCTTTAATATGAATAATGTTTGTAGTGTTTGTAGTATTTTGTGAAGAGTTCATATTTACCTTTATAAATTAAGGAAATTCTCCTGTAGAATTTTTTAGAATGAAAGTCATTATTTCTATATTTCTATGGGCTAATGCATTTCATGCTAGGGGAACTTTTATGACAGTAAAATATTTATTGTCATAAACCTTCCACGTGGTTCCGATTTTAAAAATCAAGTAGTATAACGTAGTTTTAAAGACATGGATGCGTTGCTGTCGATTTGCGTAAGACTCGAAGACTCGTCTAACGCAAACAGCTTCGCCGCCCTTTGGGTCGCTGCCACGAAAAAACGCTATTCATTTCACCAGTTAACGCAAATCTCGGAGCGGTTTTTCTCACAATGACCCTTCGTGTTACCGTAAGTCACTGCGAGGAGAGTCGAAC
>CAYJDL010000203.1:0-3578 GCA_964368885.1 uncultured Desulfovibrionaceae bacterium
AATTTTTTAGTGTGGCAGAGTAGATTATCGTCAATATTTTTCACCCTTTACTGCTCCCTTTTTAAGGGCAATATATCCTGAATCCTCATATACTACTTTATAATCTTATTGTATAAGTTCCGCTACTTGCGTAATGTCGTGAGTTTTAGTAGAAGTTGCTGTTATGTTGTGAATATATAGCCAGTTACATCTTTGACGTTGATATGTTATTTCATATCAGAAATGATGACGCCAAAAGCGTACAAAAGTAATACATCGAGCACGAGCTTGATTAATAAAGCAATATCCTAAACAAATCATTCAAAAAACTGAGTTAGGGTAATAGCCACACAGAATTAATGAAATTTTTTTAAGATAATTGATCTTTAAAAAAAATTTGACTAATATTTACGTAATAGCATTCGACAATTTTGTGGTAAAAAACCATTGATTTTTTTACTGTTATAGTACAATGTGATGTTATTAATTCACATACTTTCCTTAAATGCGTATTGTTAAAATGGCACATTATTTTCACTTATTGAAAGATAACACTTATGTCTCTGCTTGATCATATGTGTATAAAGGGAAAGAACAATGCTGATGATAGATTTATTTTAACAAATTCTGCTTGTATGGAGCTATAACATTTGAAATTTTAGGAGATAGTAATATGTTGGCACTTCTTTTTCCTGGTCAAGGCGCGCAAGAGCTTGGCATGGGGCGTGCTTTGGCTGAGTATGATAGTGAGGCAATGAATTTATGGAAAAAAGCAGAAAGTATAAGTAAGCTACCTTTGAGAGAAATCTTTTGGGATGGCGACGAAGTTGCAATGAGTGATACTAAGGCTTTACAGCCGGCTCTAACCGTGGTTAACTTGGCATTGTGGCAAAATATTTGTAAACGGTTTAGTCCAGCATGCACTGCTGGTCATAGTCTTGGTGAGTATGCTTGCTTTGGCGCAGCTAAAGCTCTTTCTTTCGATAAAATCTTAGAACTGGTGTCATTGCGTGGACGTTTGATGGCTGAAGTTGATCCAAACGGACTTGGAGCCATGGCGGCAATTGTAAAGCTTACTCTTGAACAGGTGCAAGAAATTGTAGATATTTGCATTGCTCAAACTCAGGAAGCTTTAAATATTGCCAACTACAATACTCCGGCGCAATTTGTGCTTAGCGGTACTTCTACTGCTATTAATGCTGCCATAGTTGAAACTAAATCAAAAAAAGGGCGAGCTATTGCTTTAAAGGTCAGTGGTGCTTTTCATAGTCCGCTAATGCAAGAGGCTTCAGTTGAAATGGCTTCAATTTTAAAGAATGTTGACTGGAAAAAGCCTATTATGCCTATTTATTCTAATTTAAGCGGTCAAGGCGTTAGCGATGTGCAACTTTTAAGTGATAACATTATTGCTCAAATGACGTCTTCGGTGCAATGGATTAAGACTATGCAAAATCAACATGCCGACGGCATTAATACTTATTTGGAAGTTGGTCCTAAGGCTGTATTATCTAAGATGGTGGCTCCTTGCTTGGCAAGTCTTGGAGTTGAAAAACCGGCTGTTGCTTGCCTTACAAATTATGACCAAGAACCTGAATTTTAGAAATTAATTGAGAAATTTACCATATTTAAATATAGGTTATACTTTTTCGACAATCTGCTAAAGAAGGATTACCATGATTGCATATATTGAAGGCAAAATTGGTGAGGTATGGGGTAATTCTTGTATTATTATCACCAAAAGTGGTCTTGGCTATGCTGTAGCCTTACCAAATCATACTTTAAGCAATTTGCCAAACAAGGGGGAAGAGTTTAAGCTTTATCTCTCAATGCAGGTACGCGAAGATTCTCAAGATTTATTTGGTTTTGAAAGTTGGGATGAAAGACAAACTTTTGAAATTTTGGTTAGTATTTCAAAAGTTGGGGCTCGAACTGCGCTTGCAATATTATCTCTTTATCGTCCCGATGATTTAAGACGTTTGGTCTTAGAAGATGATATGATTGCTTTAACTAGAGTGTCTGGAATTGGCAAAAAAACCGGACAGCACATCTTTTTAGAGCTTAAATATAAGCTTAAAGTAGAGAATGTATCGTCATTTATTGGTATAAATCCATCAATTGGTTCTGTACTGCGTGATGTTTTGGACGGTCTTGCCAATTTAGGTTATGCTGAAGACGAAACAGCTCCAATTGTTAAAAATATCTTGAGCGAAGAGCCGGATCTTGATGTTTCTGAAGCTTTACGAGCTACTTTGAAAGCCTTGGCTAAAAGACAATAACAGAGGTAAATAATGATTGATTCATCACTTATGCCAAATTCTTCATTGCATTCAGAACAAAATAGCCCTGATGAATCTGTACGTCCAAGGCGTCTTGATGATTTTATTGGGCAAGAAGAGCTACGTGCAAATATGCGAATCTATCTTGCTGCAGCCAAGGAAAGAGGAAAGGCACTTGACCATACTCTTTTTTGTGGTAATCCCGGACTTGGTAAAACGACCTTAGCCCAAATTCTTGCAGCCGAGCTTGGAGTTAATATTGTTTGCACTTCGGGACCGGTAATTGAAAGAAGCGGCGATCTTGCGGCTATTTTAACTAATCTTTCCAGACATGATTTACTTTTTGTAGATGAAATTCATCGCATGCCCATTACTGTTGAAGAAGTACTCTACCCTGCTATGGAAGATTTTAAATTAGACTTAATTATTGGACAAGGTCCGGCCGCAAGAACTGTGAAAATTGACCTTGAACCCTTCACGCTTGTGGGAGCTACGACTCGTATGGGTATGCTATCCTCTCCTTTGCGAGATCGTTTTGGTATTGTCACACGTCTAGAATTTTATACTCCGCAAGAGTTAGCACGCATTGTAAAACGAACTGCAAAAATTTTAGGAATTGCTATTACTGATGATGGTGCTTTGGAAATTGGGCGACGATCTCGAGGAACTCCACGTATTGCTAACCGTCTGTTACGCCGAGTACAGGATTTTGCTGAAGTGCAAGGCGATAAACATATTTCAGAACCACAAGCAGCGGCGGCTATGGAGCGCATGGATGTTGATAATCACGGTCTTGACCAAATGGATCGTAAGCTACTTGATGTTTTAATTAATATTTATGAAGGTGGACCAGTAGGTATTAAAACTTTGGCTGTAGCGTGTTCTGAAGAGGTACGAACAATTGAAGATATTTACGAACCCTACCTTATACAGTGCGGCTTTTTAAAACGAACTTCTAGGGGGCGTATGGCAACAACTAAGGCTTACACGCACTTAAAAATGCTTTTAGAAAAACATTGATTAATTATTTTTTTGGGGGAAACTTTTTGGAGTTAACAAAAGTTTTCCCCCTTTTTCCCCACAAAAAAACACTAATTACGTACAAATATTTTCTATTTCAGCAAATGTTCCCAATCTCTGGTTTCAAACCAATAGCGGCGTTTTTCCTTAAGCCATCCTTCAGCTTCTGCCATTAAAATCCACGCATTAAGAGCATTAATAGTATCAAAGTCACCTTTACGAACAGCTATGCTAATAGGTTGAGGATAGATGCTTGTCTGCACAAAAGCATGACGAACTTTATCAGGATTTTTACTTACTTCT
>CAYJDL010000204.1:0-3574 GCA_964368885.1 uncultured Desulfovibrionaceae bacterium
AACGCCTGAGCCTACACCACCGGTAGAACAGGAGAAACAATTATATGTAATCTATCGCAGCAGTAAAGGTGAAACGCATGTTGCGTACAGTATTATTCAAGCTGAAGCAGGTGGTGATGTTACGACATACAGTTTAATGCATAACTTAGGAGCATCAGTTGGGGAATATTGGGCATAACACATATCATCATAAAATAAGACACTAATTTCAGTGTCTTATTTTTTTAATAACATTGAATTAACTAATAGATTATGTTACAATCATAGTGTTAAATAAATAACAGAAAGAGGTAAAAAAATACTTCCTACTTGTATATTAACAGGTATCAAATTTGATACCTGTTTTTTTATTATAAATTAAACCATTTTCTTTTTTTCTTTTCTTTTAACTCTAATTCTAATGTATTAGCCTTCTGACTAGTCAATAAATGCAGTTGTTGTTCTTGATCTAACTTAGTTAATAAACTTTCTATTTGTTTATCTTTTGCTAATAGTTGATTTTCTAATAATTTTATAGTTTTTTCTAGATGGATAAAATCGGGTAAATTATCCGATTTTATCTCAATTGATTTTTTTTCAAAAATGCCATAAAGCCTTTTAATACCGTTGTTTTTTATATATATTCTATTTTCTTTTTTCACTAGTAAATTACTGGGTAATTTTCCCACTTGATATTTAACTTTATCTTTTTTAACACCTAACTCATCTGCTACTTGTTTTATAGTTTTCATATTTAAACCTCTTGTAAAAATTATATCATAAACTCCAATTAAATATTACCACCATTTATAGACTGTTGGCTTACTCAAACCTGTATCAATGATACAGGTTATTTTTTTACCTGTTGGATTTTCTATCCTCCATTGTCGTACAATCATTTCCTTTGTTTTTCTTCCATTTCCTTCTCTCCAACTAATTCCTTTGTCCTCATCATTAATTTTTTGAATTGCTCTCGCTCCTTTTAAATGAATATCTTGCTTTCTCCCGTTTCTTTTATTTTTTACTATTTCTAATGCACTAATCTTAGAAATATCTTTTATTGGAAACTTTATATATTTTAAATCAAAACATTCCAATGCACTTTCTACATCACTTTCAAGAAATGGCTCTACATCCTTTTCTTGATTATATAAATTCATTAGATCATGCGCATCTCTTTTTAATCGTTCTTCAGGTATATTACATTTAGCTGCATAAATAGCTAAACACATTACACAATAGTATCTATGCCCCACTACAGCCTCAGTTTTCACTCTTTTTAGCCACCAATTATATAAATCTTCCTTACAGGTCCAATGACCTGTTAAAACCTCTTTATTAAGCACTACTCGCTCATACCACTCAGGATATAATTTTTTTGCGTCTTCTATCTTTAAATTATTCTCTTTCCATAGGCTTTCTTCACTATATTTAGTTTCATAACTTACATATTCAGCTAATTGATTAGGTGTATATTTAGCTATATCAAATTTATAAGCTTTTACTCTCTTATTTTTAACTTTTGTTTTTCCTCCAATTACTCTAAACCCTTGATTTATTCCTTGATATTGAACTTTATGATGTTCTGTAGTGATTGATTTATTCCAAATTCTACGCATTAAAGCATATTTTAAGTCCTTTAATTGCGTTTTTATATTAGGATATAAACTTATTGGTGTTTCAAAAAGATAATATAGATGCACTCCATGTCCTGATAATGCAAAATAATTAGGGATCGGATAAAACCCATTTCCAGCTCCAAACAAAAAATTTTTTAACCCTTGCTCATCTACTCCATCTAAATCTAAAATCATTGCAAACATTTTACTCGCATGACTTTGTACATTCTTTCTTCCAAAATAAGTAATTCCATTGATAATTGCAAAATCTCTTTCTTGTAAAAAATTTAAATTACTTTCAAAAGTATCACTAAATAAAATTTTATAACCACCTTTTACTTTATCAAAATCTTTACCATAACCTAAAGGATTGGCTTTAAAATCTTTACTAGAATCATTCTCTTTTTGAATAAACTCATTATCAAATTGAAAGAGGTCTGAATACAACTCAATAGCTGAGACTTCACACCCACCATTCTGCATAAGAACATCATATAACATAAATACCTCCAAATACCTTTAGGCACGTTATTTTATCAATACATTTTTTTTACCTTTTTTTTTATTTTATCTGACTATTTATTTTTTGTCAAACATATTTCCTACCCACTTTTCACAACACCTTTGCATATGTCTTACGCAAAGTTTACGTAAAATTACACTGATTGCGTAACGGCGTCACAAGTAAAATCCGCCTTACGTAAAGTGACTCCCATATATGAGTCAATTTGATACCCATTTACGCACGATTACGTAAAATAGGTCAGTTTTACCCTTGCGTAAAAACACCTTTTACGTAAGGAAAGTACTCAATTTACGCAAATTACGTAAAGTGCTCGCAAACCCTTTTGTTATAAGGGTTTTACGTATATTTTACAAGTGCTGCGCATGACGTACGTAACCGTTCGAAACGAACTTATAGTAACAAAGGGTGTTACGTAGTCAAAGGGCATAAGGGGTCGTGACACAATTGCTTCGCTCTTGTGGTTCGCACAGCGAACACGACTGTCATGCTTCGCATGCCACCTACTCCATTCGCTACGCTCATTTTGTAGGCCCTCAACGCTAATGCTTGCCCCTCTTTGTTACCTTATCCGTAACAAAGACATACTGCATATTTACATGACTTATGTACATTGAATTATTTTGGTTTATTTGTTAAAATTAGTTGCACTAAAAATTTTAACATCCTACTTGTTACCACGTTGTGGTAACGGCTTTGCTTGTGAAAGGTATCACGCATACCTACATAAGAAATAAAAAGTGGCAAACCCACTAGGAGAACAATATGAATTTAGAAAAATTAAAAGAGATTTTCAAAGAGAAACTAACAGTGTTAAAACGCACGTCTGTAAGATTTTGTAAGACAACAGGTGGAAAGATTATCGTAACACTAGGAATCGTAATGATTGCAGGAATCAGCGTTGGATATGTCGTATTGAATGAAACACCACATGTCGAAGAAGATAAGGTTGCCGATGTCGTTGAAAAAGACGAAGACGTAAAAGAAGATGTGAAAGACGAAGAGACAGACGTAAACGATGACAAAGTTGAAACAGAAAACACAGAGGAGACCGCAACTGAAGATACAGAGCAGCTGCACCTACGCCTGAACCAGAGGTAGAAACACCAGCGGTAACACCACCAGCACCTACACCTGAACCAACCCCAGAGCCTACGCCACCAGTGGTAGAACAGGAGAAAGTTGGATATGCAATTTATCGTAAAAACGGAGTAGAAACGCATGTCGCATACAGCATTATCCAAGCAGAAGCAGGTGGGAATGTTACAACATACAGCTTAATGCATAACTTAGGTGCATACGTAGGTATGTACTATGCGTAACAAAAAATAGAACACATTTCGTGTTCTATTTTTTTACAAATATTGCAATAATAAAAAAATTATAGTACAATTGTTATGTTAAATAAATAACAGAAAGAGGTAAAAAAATACTTCCTACTTGTATATTAACA
>CAYJDL010000205.1:0-759 GCA_964368885.1 uncultured Desulfovibrionaceae bacterium
CGTCTTGTTCATAAAATTGCCGGAACCATTGCTTTATTTAGCCTTTGTCTTGCTGTATTGCTTTATTTTGTACTTGGTACGGCTATGCGTAATGGTTTACAAGGTATTGGCAAAGAGCTTATTGAAATCAGCTCAGTCAATCTCCAAAAAAACATCTACAATAATCGCATAAACTTTCAAGCATTGCAAAAAAATTCAGCTTCACAGGCTGATTTTCAAAAATTTTGGAATGATTTTTTGGAAAATTCCTTAACTATTTTACCACCGAATTTTCAGTCCTTTATTATAAACGATAAGGGTCAAGTTTTATTTCCGCATCATCTTAAAGGTAAGATACAACCTTCTATATTTGCTCATATTCTTCAAAAACCTCTAAAAGTCAATGCTCACACCATTGAAACTGATAAGGGTTTACTTACCTATATTGTGCGAGATTTATTTGAAGATAATTCCTATTTATGTATATATTATGTTCATAATAATTTTCAGGATTTTATACTTAAACGTAAGCACATTATAGTTTATATTGCTCTTATTGTCTTAGGTCTGGGTTTATTTTGGGCCATACTACTTGGCAAACATCTTGCTAAGCCCTTACAATGCTTAAACCAAGCAACTACAGCATTGGCAGATAAGGATTTAGTCAATATCAATCTTACTCCTACTTTGAATATTTTACCAACTTCCCAACATGATGAAATAGGCTCTCTTGCTCGCTCTTTTCAGTATATGATAACAGAATTACAAAGCAATTTACGC
>CAYJDL010000205.1:830-3572 GCA_964368885.1 uncultured Desulfovibrionaceae bacterium
TGCTCAACATGAACGTATTCAAAGCGAATTACGTCTTGCAAAAAATATTCAAGAAAGCATGCTTGTTACTGATTTTTACATTCCCAAAGATTTAAAGTTCGTGCCTCAAATTCATGGTCTTGTGCTTCCGGCAAAGGAAGTTGGCGGTGACTTTTTTGATATATTTTGGCTAGATGAAGAAAGTTTTTGTTTTGCCATAGGTGATGTGTCGGATAAAGGTGTTGCAGCAGCAATGTTTATGAGTATGACTTTAACCTTAATACGTTTGCTTATGCGCACCCCTTTATTACAAAATGATCCGGCTAAATGTCTTAAATATGTTAACAATACTCTTTGTCATAATAATGATAATAATATGTTTGTCACTATTATTGTAGGTAAAGTACATTGTCCAAGCTCCCTTATGACCTATGCAAATGCCGGACATTTGCCACCTATTTGTGTAAGTGAGAAGAGAGAACTTGAAATCTTACCTACCCATAAAGAAATGGTAGTAGCTTCCTTTGAAGATATTCATTACACAAATATTGAATACAGCATTAAAAATGGAGATCGTATTTTCTTTTATACTGATGGCTTAACTGAAGCTAATAGTATTAATGATGAGCGTTTTGGCGATGAAAAGTTGCATAAGCTTTTAATAGATATTAAAGATTTAAATTCGCAAGATTTCAATTTGGAAATTTTAAAACAAATTCAATCATTTAGTTCTCAATGCCCACAATATGATGACATTACTCTATTGAATTTTTTATGGAAGAAAAATTAATATTTGCTTGACATTAGGTAAATTATACTTAATTACTATGTTTAAATAAAGATTCATTATTTTATGGAAACGTAGATTTTTGCAAGAATATAAACTTAGCAGAAATTTTTTCCACATCGGAAATTGTGCAAATATGATAGAGCATGAGATTTTTTTTGAAGATTATCAACCTTGGCAAACTTGGTATACAACTGAACAAGGTCTGTTTGCTCTTGCCGCGGCTTTACGCTTAACAAAGCGTATGCTTTCACCTTGGTCGAGGCGAGGACATAGTATTTTGCATATTCACTTTGATCATTGGAAAACTTTAGAACTTTTTTGGGAAAGTGGCTTAGATGTTAGTGCTGTTGCACCTTCTTTAGCTTTTTTAGAGTCGATACCTACGCACTTAAGGCACATGATTGACTGTAGCATCGTTCGTCCAAAAGCTTTGAATCAATTATCTTTTGCCGATAAAAGCTATGATTATGTGGCTCTTACTCTTATGCCTCCAGTCGATAATTATCCCCCCCTTCATAGCATTTTATCAGAAATAAGCCGTATTGCTACCAAGGGAATTTTGGTGCAAATTTGGAATCCTTGTTCTATATTAAAAATACAAAATACCTTTAATAGTGCCGATTTACCTTCTTTTTTTCTTAACAAACCTTGGTTTACATGGCGAGATGTTTGTCATACTTTGCGCAAACAAATACAATATAACCAAGTGCGCTTACATACTCGTTCCATTTTGTTTGGCTCCATAAATACTTGGAAAAACACTTCATATTTAAGGAAATTAAATAGTTTAGCACTTATTTGTCCTCTTGGTGCTATGTTACAGGTGCGAGCAAGCTTTGCCGAAGGCATTCCCCTTTCTGGTACAGCTTTACATCTTAAAATACTCGGAAAGGAAATGAGCCCTCTTATTAAAGGTGCTGAAAGAACTAAAAACGAACCTATGTTAAAGAAGTTCTACAATTAAAAGGATAATTTATGCAGAAAAAAAACATCATTACCATTATCATTGTGATTGCCCTAATTGCTGCTGGCGTTGGTGCATGGTTTGCCTGGAAAAGTTATAAACATTCTAACAGTCCTGAAGGATTTGTGGAAAAACTTAATGCTACACTATTGGCAAAAGACCTTGAAACCTTGGCAAATATGGTAGATTTTCGTACAATAACCGAAGATATGGCATTAAAGATTTTAGCAAGTCCCATGCCTTCTGAAAAAAGTAGTCCAAAAAGTAAAAATGCAACTGAACTTGCTGAAACTATACACAAAGCATTTATAGATAATATTAACAATGCTGAAGAAACACCTCCACCTAAAGATCCACTGGCTTCTCTTTTGCCCATACCTCATGATTTTGCAAAACAAATTGCAGGTAAGGCTGTACTTTTAAACAAAAGTGGCAACAGTGCTACTATAAGTATACCCTTTCATCATCCTCAAGTAGAAAAAGACTTTCAATTACAATTTTTAATTAAGGAAGCACCTGATTGGAAAATAGTTGAATTTGCTAATTTTTATCAACTATTGCAAAGCTATATTCAAGAAGAAATGGAGCTTGAAAAACAGAGAAAAAGAGTCTTTAAGGCTAAACGTGCTGAAGATAAAACTACAATAAGCAAACAATTTAGAATAGATAACTGCACTGCCTTTGTGCATCGTCCCTCAGGGCAAAGAAATGATTTGCTAGCCATTCGCATCAAAGGGTATAATCAAGGACCCTTTACCATTCGTAATATGAATTATGAAACTGTAATTATTGCTCAAAGCCCAGAGGGAGAAATTTCTTACAGTCAAAGTGTTAACTCTGCGGCTAGGATATTGGTTGGAACTTTTGTGGAAGAAAGTTTATCTATAGACTTAGACGAAAACAAAAAACAAACTGCTATTTTAACTCAAGCTGGACAGCTACGTTGTGAAGCAAAAGTAAGACTTATGACTTTGGATAATGGAAAGGTGCTTTACATTGACCCCGAAGG
>CAYJDL010000206.1:0-3555 GCA_964368885.1 uncultured Desulfovibrionaceae bacterium
GTCAGCTATTCCAAAATGTACTTCATTACGTTTTTTCATATTAATCTCCCTACTTGATAAGAATATGCCTTATAGAATAGGGCAAAATTGAGGATATTGTTAGGCTATACAAAGATGTATAGCCTAACTGTTTAATAATGTTGGGTAAATGGACAGGGTTACAATCGCATATGTATTTTGATGCATTTTCATGCACTCCTATGCTGTGTAACGTCTTGAAACTTAAGAAAACGGCAGGCAAGTCGTTATTGTGAACAAAAGGTTTTTCCCCAAAAAAAGAAAAGTCAGCGTTTTCTAAAAGTTTTTTATTGTGTAGTTGTAGGTGGTAAAAAGTTTTGTAAATCACGAGACACATTAAAGGTTGCAAGTTCAGTATTAGCAGCAGCAGCAAAGGGTGAATTTGGATAATCCTTAGCAACAACTTCTAGCAAACTTTTGGCTTTATCATTATTACCTAATTTACGATATAAGCGAGCTTCTCTAAAGCGTAGACCGGGAAATTCTGGTGACTCTTTGGGTACAAATTGGTTATAGCGTTCAAGCCATTCCAATGATTCAGGTATACGATTAGCCACTTCCGTAATATCCATTAAGGTTCCCATAGTTTCTTTGCGTCTTGCGTCGTCAGCATTAACTGAACGTGCTTCTTTTAATTGGTCAAAAAGCTCAAGGGTTCGTAAGTTATAGCTATATGCTTCTTTAATACTTTTACGGCTTTCAGCATCTTTAGCCAAAAAATAAGTAGCATATGCTCTTTGATACTTGGGAGCATCAGAATTACTAGCAAGATTTTTCCATAAATCTAAGGCCTTATTTCGTAAGCCAAGATTTTCGGCTGACATGGCCATGGCATAATCTAAATGTAAACGCATAGCTTTTGGCATATCCCAGTCTTTGACCAGTTCTCCAAGGTCAAGCAAGGCATTCCAATTTTTACTTTCTAAGTACTTATTTAGATACAGAGCAAATGTAGGTTCACTATATTTAGGATGCATGGGAGTTTTTAAAAATTCAGCAAAATACTCCATAGCTTTTTCGTCCTCACCACGCTCCAAATAGCCTCGAGCTATGGCATTGCGTAAATCATCATCAATTGCACCATAGCGTTGTCGCACTAAGGGGAAACCATTCCAAAGGGTAAGAATGCGTCCATAATTTTCTTCAAGTAAGGAATTTTTTAAGTCTGCCATAAAGCCACGCATTATCACATCTCGTGCAAGTTCAACATCAACATTTTCAGGATGTAAGTCTATAAAATCCGCTGCAGTACCCATGGCGTCCGCATATTGTTTATTCCATAGCTGCCATAAGGCATACTTTAACAGAGCAGTAATGGAGCGTTCATCATTAGGACGATTTTTAAATAAGTCTTGATACGTTACTTGAGGCAAATGTTTGCCTGGATTTTCAAACACACCAAGCATTTCAGCCATTTCTAAAGGGCTATCATAAATACCCTGTTCAGCAATACGCAATGAAGCTAATGCTGCCGCATTTGAATCAGGATGTGATTCTAAAATTTCATTAAAAACTTCTGTAGCAGGTTCATTTTGCTGTAATTCCAAATACAAATCACCAATACGGGCGAGCACATCCGGACTAGCCTTATCAGTTGGGATAAGGTTATACAATAACCAATATTTTAATAGCGCAGCTTCTTTTTTGCCAAGATTATAGTCAATATCGGCTAAAGCATATAAATATTCAGGTTCTTCAATATAATAACGAGCCCAGCGTTTTTCGGCGAAATCGGCATAAAGCAAAGCATCTTCATATTTTTCTTGCCCAACAAGAGCTTGCACCAAGGCCATAGTTGATGATTTTACAGCATTAGAGTCTGGATATTCCTGCAAAATATCACGAAAATTCTTTTCTGCTTCAACAAAAAGTTTTTTACCAATTTGTGCTTTGCCTAGAAGGAAAAATGCGGTCGCAACATTAATATCATAAGGAAAACGACGCTTTAAAGCTCTAAAATACCCTTCGGCTTCCTCTAAGTTACCGACATTTAAGTGGGCTAAGCCCAAACGATAAAGGGCATCAGGTACTCTACTTGAGCGATAATTAGAATTAAGAGCTTCTTCTGTACTATCAATAATGGCCTCAAAGCCTTCTAATGCCTTGCCTTCATGTATGGCAGCAATAGCGTCACTTCGTGCATACAAGACGCTTTCACGCATATCTTTAGGAATAGTAATTATTCCACGTAATTGATCTAAAATCGGCAAAGCTTCCTTATACTTTGCTTCATCCATAAATTTCATAGCTTTAGCGTAAAGCTCTTCTGGAACAGGTGGTTTGGGCACAACATTGCCCTCTTCATCCATGTATATTACTGGACGTTCAACAACTGCATCTTTTTTTTGCTCCTGCTTAGCACTAGCATCTTGATTACCAGTATTAGTTTGTGCTGTATTGTTTTCAATACCTTTATCTTGAGTCGTCGTGGTTTGGCTTTGCTGAATACTATTTTCAGCTTTAGAGCCAGTCCCCTTATCTTTTAAGTCAGTTGAGATACCGGAGCCTTCAGGCCAATACTCAGGTCCAGCCTTATTGATAGGAGCTGTAATCTCTTGGGGGGTAACTACTCTTGCACGCTTACTACTATCTTGATCTTGCGCCGCCCACAATGGAAGAGGTAAGCAAAATAAGGTAGTTAAGACATATGGCGTCAATTTTGTCAAGAAAAGAGACCGATTTTCGGTAAATGATATTTTCCTCATCATAAGCTTTCCCGCAATTTTTACTCCAATTATTAAATAAACCCCTACTGACCTTTCTTTTTTAACTTCTCAATCAGCGTTGTACGTTTAACACCTAAAAGTTCTGCTGCTTGATTTTTAACACCTTCAGATTTTTGCATTGCTTCATCAAGTAAGCGATCTTCTATGGCATCTAAAAATTCCTTAAGTCCCATCTTATGTTCCATTAAATCAGCAAGGGTTGGCCACACAAAGCCTTCTTGGCGCACTATTGTTTGAACTGCATCGCTGGCACTTACTTCAACCTGACCTTGAACCAAGGTATTAGGTTTTGATAAATCCTGATTTGCCTTTAGTTCATCACTAAAAGATGCTGACAAAGAATCTTCAGATAAATTTGGTAAATCATCAAAAGAAGCTACGGCATCCAAAATCTTTTGAGGCAAATCTTCTACAGCAATACAAGGTCCATCTGCCAAAATACTAAGCCTTTCCATGAAATTCTCTAGCTCTCGCACATTACCAGGCCATGTATAAGCCATAAAAATACGTGCAATTAACGGAGAAATTTCCAAAGTAGGTCTTTTTCTTTTTTTACAAAAACGCTCTAAAAAGTGACGCACCAATAAAAGTACATCACTATTTCTTTCACGTAAGGGTGGCAAATGTAATGGTATAACATTTAACCTATAATACAAATCTTCTCTAAAACGCCCCGCACTGACTTCATCTTCCAAATCTCTATTGGTAGCAGCAATAATTCGCACGTCAATTTTTTTAACGCCTGTGCCCCCTACCCTTTCAATTTCTTTTTCTTGCAAAACTCGCAAGATTTTAACTTGCAAACTTAAAT
>CAYJDL010000207.1:0-3553 GCA_964368885.1 uncultured Desulfovibrionaceae bacterium
CAAGAAGCTAATATTGTTGAAAAAGATTTTTACTCCACTCTTACTGATTACGCTACAAAAATATTAGATGCCGATATTTTAGCTGCACAAGACCGTATTTTTTCAACGCCAACCTACGTTATAAAGGGAATACGTTTTCCTGCCTGTAATTTTACGGCAAAGGAACTGCCCATCGCTTTAAATTTAGCAAAAAAGGCTCGTGCAGGTGATAAGCAAGTTATTGAAAAAATTGTTGAACTTATTGTAAACGGATTAACCAACGTACCTATGTTTGATAAGTCCTTATGATAATGTAAAAAAATATTTTACACTTTTCACTTGACCTTTTTCTATCATTGCTTATTTTATGAGTAAGGAAAGTAAAGAAAGTAAAGTCAATATAAAAGGAGAAGTGTATGGAAATAGCAAAGCTTTCATCTAAGGGACAAATAACAATTCCTGTGGCTATCAGGGAACTTTTACAGCTCAATCAAGGCGATAAAGTGCTTTTCATTGTCGAAGACGGAAAAGTATGTATATGTAATGCAAATGCTTTGACTTTTAGCCAAGGAGAAATGCCCAAAAAGGAATAGTCATGGCCAGAAGACGCAAGCAAAGCATTGACCCAAATCAAGGAACACTTTTTGACTATTTTGCAAATAATATTGAAGAAATACAAAAAGATAACGCACGAGAAGAAAGTGTACAAGACAAAAAAGAGGTATTTCATGTTAGACAGACCAAGCAATCCACTGGAAGTAGCAAGAAAAATTCTCAAGCCCGAAACCATAGCTCAAATTCGTCAGAGGGGATTCAATTATCCCTCCTATCTTATATTGGACAGGTGGGCACTGAACAGCCCGGACGAGCTGAAAGCTCTCGAAAACAAGGGATTACTGGCGTTGACATTTCGTCTCGACCAACAGAACACCATAGAGAACAGGACGTTGACGAGCGACTCAGCATGGGAAGCGAAGCAACAGGGGATGTCCGATTGGGAGATATTGGCGATGCACGGAGTGGATACAGAGTTGAGAACTACCAAATAACAGCAGAAGATAAATTAGGGTATGGCGGTGCAAAAACAAAATTTACTGATAATATTGCCGCCATTACCCTTTTAAAACAGCTTCAAGAAATTGGAGCAGAGGTAGCAAGTACCGAAGAAAAACAAGTCCTTGTGCGTTATGTTGGCTGGGGCGGTCTTGCTCAAGCTTTTGATGCAAACAATGAAACTTGGGCAAAGGAATATCAAGAGCTTAAAGAACTTTTAAATCCCGATGAATACGCCAAGGCTAGACGTTCTACTCAAGATGCTCATTATACATCTGAAATAGTCATTAAGGGTATTTATGAAGGCTTAAAGCGTCTTGGCTTATCCAATGATGATAGACAAAAACAAATTCTTGAGCCATCGGCAGGTATTGGTAATTTCATTGGTCTTTGCCCTGATGATATTAAAGCAAGATTCCTTACCGTAGAATTAGATCCAACAACAACAGCCATCGGTAATTACCTTTATCCTGAGGCACAATATAATAATATTGGCTTTCAACATGCTAATATTACATCAACAAATTTTGATGCCGTAGTGGGTAATCCTCCCTTTGGTAGCCAATCTCTTTTTGACCCTGATTTTCCGGAATTACGCAAATTTTCTATTCACAACTACTTCTTGGCAAAATCCGTAGGAGTTTTGCGAGAAGGTGGCATTGGTGCTTTTGTGGTCAGCCGATATTTTCTTGATGCCAAAGACCCAAGCGCACGAGAACATATTTCACAATATGCGGACTTTTTAGGTGCAATACGCCTTCCAAATACGGCTTTTAAGCAAAATGCGCTTACAGAAGTTACAACTGATATTGTCTTTTTTCAAAAAAATAGCGGTGATAAATTACGCTCCAAGGATTGGGTGCATACAGCAGAAATTACTTGTCCCGACCTTAAAAATGGGGGTGAAAGCAATGCTACCATAAATAAATATCTTGCTGAACGTCCTGACTGTATCATTGGTCACATGGCTTTTGACGCCGCAATGTACCGTGACAGCGTAAGTTGCATTGTACCGGAATCCATGAAAGATGGTTTTGACCTTGGGCAAGAAATCTCCAAGCGTTTAGACATATTACCTGCCAATGTCTATGTACCAAGCGATAAAAAAGAAGAGAAAATAGAAGAAAAGCGTGACGAAAAATTTATAAATTCTGAATATTTTAAATCGCTTAAGATGGGTGCGCTTTGCGTTGAACCACACTCCAGCAAGGTGATTTTCAAAACATCCGGTGACTTTGGTAAAAGCTCTTACGATTATGTTGTATTGAAAAATGATACGGCAAAACACCGTATAGCCGCTATGGTGCAAATTCGAGATACTTTGCGTAAATTACTTAATCTTGAAAAAAGTAAGGATGAAGATAGTGGTATTGAGCCTTTGCGAAGCCGCTTAAATGTTCAATATGATTCATTTGTACGCCGCTTTGGACATCTTAATTCACAGACAAATCGTTCACTTATGCGCCAAGACCCTGAAAGCTCGCTTATTGAGTCCTTAGAAACAGAATATGACAAGGGGGTATCCAAGGACATGGCGGCAAAATATGGTAAGGAAGCTCGCAAGGCTTCGGCAAAAAAAGCCGCCATTTTTACAAAACGTGTGCTTAAACCTACTACCACGGTGGACACAGCTGATACTGCCAAGGATGCGCTCATCATTTCGCTTCGTGAATCCGGAAAAGTAGATTTTCAACGCATGGCAAAGCTTTTGCGTTCAACTCCCGACAAAATTCAAGCGGAACTGCAACAGCAAGAGCTGATTTACCTTAATCCGCAAGGGGAAACTTGGGAAATTAGAGATAAATATCTTACTGGAAATGTGCGTAAAAAATTGAAAATCGCAGAGTTTTTTGCACAAACTGATACTCGTTATCAAGCAAATGTGGAAGCATTGCAACGTGCTATTCCACCGGACATTGAAGCTGTGGATATTGGGATAAAATTTGGTTCCTCATGGGTTCCCGGAAAGGTATTTGCTGATTTTATTGAAGAATGTATTCATAAAGGCAGTGGCGACCAACAAATCAATTACATTCAAGCTCTTGGCAAATGGGATGCTAAGGTGCGTATTTTTGACCAAGCTGTTAATACCAATGTTTGGGGTATTCCTGAATATTCTGCCAGTAAACTTTGTGAATCCTTGTTAAAAAATACGCCTATACGAGTGCTTAAAGAAAGTGGTCAATATGATGAAAATAATAGAGCTATCATGATTGTTGACCAAGAACTTACCGCCGCCGCCATGCAAAAAGCTGATGAAATTAAACAAGCTTTTGTGGATTGGGTCTGGACGGATGATGAACGGCGCACCGACCTTGCTCGCATGTATAATGACCGCTTCAATACGCATGTTCCACCACATTATGACGGCTCACTTTTAGAGCTTTCTGCCGCCAGTGAAAATGTAAAATTAAGAGCACATCAAAAGGACGTGGTTTGGCGTGGCATTCAAGAAGGCACAGCACTTTTTGACCATGTGGTGGGAGCAGGAAAAACAATGGCTTGTATAGCGACCATTATG
>CAYJDL010000208.1:0-3519 GCA_964368885.1 uncultured Desulfovibrionaceae bacterium
TCCTAATGCGTCCATTTTTTTCTCCTTTTGTCTTGCGACGTTGATAATGCAAATTAAATTATGCATTCATCGGTTATAAATTCGTATATTTTATTATTATATATTATATCTTCATCTGAGCACGATTCATCGCAGCCCCGATAAGTGATACTTGATATATATCTTCGCTAGTACAACCACGCGAAAGATCATGCCAACATCCATTTAAACCTTGAAGCAATGGACCTATGGCCGTATAGCCTCCAAGGCGTTGAGCAATTTTATAGCCAATATTACCAGCCTCTAAGGAAGGAAAAACCAAGACATTGGCTTGCCCCTGCAAAGGGCTATTTTTAAGTTTTTGCTGAGCAACTTCCGGTACCATTGCCGCATCAAATTGCAATTCTCCATCTACCACCATATTAGGGCGTAAATCTCGCACACGTTGTACAATTTCTCGCATAAATGCGGCACGAGGATGCTTAGCACTGCCATGGCTTGAAAATGAAAGTAAGGCAACCTTGGCTTGTTCCCCTGTCATAAGTTCATAATGGTCGGCGGCATCAACTGCTACGTCTGTTAATTGATCTGCTGATGGTTCTGGAATAACACCGCAATCTGCAAAAATAAGCAATTGTCTATGGTCATAACTATCCATGGGAGCAATCATAAAAAAGAAACTGGAAATTGTTTTTCCGCCGGGTTTTACACCAATGACTCGTAAGCCTGCTTTAATCATATCCGAAGTAGAAGAAATATTACCGCCAATACCGGCTTCTACTTCTCCACGGCGCACCATCATAGCCGCTGCACCGGGGCCAGTACTCATAAAGCTGCGAGCTTCATCTAAAGTTATATTTTTATTTTGTGCCTGCATAAGTTGTACAAATTCAGTACTATTACGCTCTAAATGATGTGGAGATGCCGGATCTAATACACGCAAATTAAATAACTTCCCCACATGTCCCATTTGTTTAAGTTCTTCCTTAAAGATAGAACGAATAACAAAGGGGTTACCCAATAAAAGTGCATCTCCAAGTCCTTCAGCGGCAAGGCGAATGGCAGCGCCTACAGCTCTTGCATCTTCTCCATCTGGAAAAACAATATTTGCTGGTTTAGCAGTGCATAATTCAATACAACGACCTAATAAAGAAAATGGTTTGCGTATCCCGCCTATGGCAGTAGGGGAAGCATTGGCATTAGGTGCAAGTAACATACTAAGCTTTCCTTAAAGTGCTAAGATCAAGACCTTGTTCGGCAGCAATGGTCAAAAGCATAAATACATACAAAGCACTGCTTAAGCGGTTAAGTGAGCAAAGTACGTCCATATTTTTTGAGCAGTTAACAGCAATAAGTTCAGTTTCACGAACCAAGGCTCGTAGCCAATTAACCATGGCTACATTGCCCCCCATACTTACATGCGCCGCCATGTGCTCAAGTCCCAAATATTTTTTGGGTTCACGGGAAATAAGGTACAGGGTTGGTACATCCATTCCACCCATACCCTTAGCGCACACTCTTTGCCCTGTTACTTCACCTTGCAAGGTTAAAAGTACCCAGTCATGAATGTCTGCTAAACACTCTTTTAAAAATGCAGGTTTTCTATCTTTTGGGTCAAATTGGGTTTGAGTAAGCACTACCTGAGCAAGTAATGTGTCTAATTTGCCACGCATGACAATGGAAGGGTGATTTTTAGGCACTTCCACTCCGGCTTCCAATAAGGTCATTTCCGTATTGGCAGAACAAGGCTCAAGATTAGGGCAAGATGTTGCAGCTTCTGCATTACCTGAGCTATTAGTTACAGTAATGCGTTGTTGCAAAGCATATTCTGTAGCAGAAGGGGTTAAGCGTTCATTTTGTTGCAAAACTAATACCCCTCCAATTTGTACTTGTCGATCTCGTATATCTTCTTCGGTAAGAAAATTCATGTCTATCTCCTCAAGATAGGATTATTTAGGCCACGTACTACATACACAAGACGCATGACCATGGGCTATGAGAGTAACACTTGTACCACTGGATACTCTTATAGCACTGCCTTGAGTCAACATGCAGCTACCCCCAGCACCCTGTAACTCTACATTTCCATGAGTTACAACCAAGACTTCTTGATGGGTAAATGTCCATACCAAGGAAGTATCAGCAAAGGTAAAGCGAGTTACTCCAGGACCATTTTGTCCAGGTAGCAAGGCTTCCTCTATGTTCACTTCGCCTTGTACACGTCCCATGGGTTGCGCTTGACTAAAGGGTACTACGTCAACGCCGTTAAGATTAGCTTGAGGGCAATATGTAGTATTTGTTCCTACAGGGGGTGCGGTCATAATATGTTGTGATGGCTGTGGGCTTTGACCACAAGTCGTATATTGTGCCACTAATTCAGCAATAGTAGATTCAAGAGTTGGAAAAGCAGCTATACCACCACGAGAAGCTAATAAAGTATTAACTTGTTGGACTACTTGATCGGCTATTGCTGTGGCATTGATTCCTTGCCCATGTATGTTTTGTCCACTTTGCATATCTGAATTTGGTATAGCAGCGCAGGCATTAGAATTTACAGGTGCTTGGGCATATGTCATAGGATTTTGCGCTAATGTTTGGCAACCGCTATTAGCAGGTATTGGAGCAGGTGCAATAGCTTGGAGAACTTGTTCCACAAGCTGCTGCATAGCCGGATCCATACCATTAGAAGTATTATTGTTATTCATAAGGACTCGATGTTGTGAAGTTAAAGCGTATGAAGGAAAAGAGCCTTGAGCCAAGGGTCTACTTTGCATATAATTATAATGGTCATTATACTGATGTACATTGTATTGCGCTGTAGCATATTGTGGTGCAATATATTGGTTATCTGTATATTGATGATTATTCATAGTCGCAGAAGCATTTTTAGTTAGAAGAGCAATGCCATAGCTTTTGGCATCATCTCTTGCTTGGGGCGTAATCAAAGCGTCGGGTGCTACATAAATATGTTGCTTACCCGGTTTTCTGGCATCGCTTATAGTTGTTGCAGTAATTAATTCTTTCATATTGTACTCTGCTATGACGCTTTATGACGCTTTTTATTAAAAAAACTAAACGTTGGCACTTTTTGCTTTAGAATTTGTTGCAGCCTTTGTTGTACTATTTTTTCCAACTCTTAACGCACGAGCTTCAGCCTTAGCGGCTTTTTTTGCAGCCTTTTTAGCAAGAATATTGTCAAGGCAAGTATATAAAAATTGTCCTCCGCCTTCTGGGCGAGGGATGACATTGTGGGCAAGTAAGGTTCCCTTGGCACTGCAAAGGGCACAAGCCACATCAACTGCCGCTTTACATGCCGCCACATCGCCTTCACAAATAATAGTTACAATGGGACCATCAAGCTTATGTATTCTTTTTATGGCCACATCTGCACCTTTTGCCATGGCGTCAGCGGCCTCAATGGCGGCAACATAGCTTGATACTTCCACAAAACCTTGTGCTAATGACATAGTTTTCTCCTTAATTCCCACGTTTAAATAATTTGGTCAAAAAATGAATCGCTTGGGCGTGGTATAACCACAG
>CAYJDL010000209.1:0-3508 GCA_964368885.1 uncultured Desulfovibrionaceae bacterium
AAGATTTTTTGCTTTACTTTCTAAATGCTTAAGGTCAAAAGTGTCAGCAGTGCTATTCATAATGCAGGCATTGCCACGCACAATAAGCCTATAAAGTTCTTGTAAATCGGCAAGTAAGCTTGACCAATCATCTTGAGCTTTTTGGCAAAGATTGCGCACAGCATCAAGATAACTAATGCCTCCGGTAAGTTCTTCAAGCCGTCCTGTTTGGGTATAACTTGAGCGAATACGACAAGCAACTGCACTGTGCCCTGACGCAACAAGACCATGCTCAAGACGAGCCTTGCTTTCAAGAAGCATCTGGCAAATGCGATCTTCTTGATTAAAGTTAGGTTCAAGAAGTATTTCCTCAAGAATGTCGAAAAGATCATCTAGCTTATCTCTTACGGCTTTACCACCAACAGAAAGAAAGGCTAAAGGATTGCGATTTTGAATATGGGTAGAGTAATACGGTCTTGCGCCAACACCTCCGGTTTTAGCAGCCATGCGTAAACCCATTTTGACAAAATCGTGTTTTTTTGTGCCAAGCTCTATAAGACTGCGTCCAAAAAGGGGAATTAGAGGTATGAGACGATTGGGTACGGCATCTAATGGTAATAGCAAACTCACATAGGCTACACCTGAAGTGTCAAGGTCATGAGCAATAAATGTTTGATTGCTTGAATATTTATTGACGTTTATGGGTAGTGGTTTATTGTGTAAAGGAAGATCCTTTACAGTTACACATGGTATGGTGGCAAGAGCCGCTGGCGAATCAGGCTTTGCTTGAATTTCTTGCAATTGTTTGGTTTTTGCAACAAGTTCTTGTCTTTCTGAAGCATTGCATGCGGCTTGAACACGAGCTAAATGCTCTTTCTCTTCTTTTTCACGCTGAGCTTCAAGATTGTTATCGGGCAATAAAATGACTGCGCTACGATGTTCATTATCCAAAAACCATTTTTTTAAGCAATTTTCAAAGATTTTTTCCCCTTTAGCCAAACGTCTTTTGACTTCAGCCAAGGGTTTTTCCCATGCTAAAGGCGCAAGAGGATCGCCATCATAAAGCCATGTTGAAAGGCTTTGTACCATGGCCGCAAGACCACGAGGAAAGCGACCGGAATTATTTTCACGCAAATGAAATTCCACGCTATTTACAGCTGCTTCAATGGCGTTTTGGTCAATACCCTCGTCGGCTAATTGGGCTAAGGTCTCAAAAATAAGCATTTGCGCATTATCAAGCTCCCTTGGCTGTACACCCTTAAGACCAACGGAATAATACATTTGACGCAAGTCACTCTCAAGACCAATGCCGGTTAAGTCTTCACCATATCCGGATTCAATAAGAGCTTTACGCAAAGGCGACCCTGGTAATCCTTCTAAAATATGTTCAAGCATTTCAAAAATTAGGGCGTTGGTAGCGTCTGCTGTCTCACAAAGAAGCCAATTGACTGTAAAGAGGGCTTTTTCATTATCCTGACTGCTAGCATAAGGAATTTCCAAATGCCTTGGCATATCAAGTTTTTTTTGTAATGGAATGGTAGAATTTACCTTTTGCTCAGGTGTTAAAGGTGCAAAGCGTGCAAGCTCTGCGCCGATAATTTCTAAGCGTTTATCTTCATCATCATCACCCCAAAAGAAAAAGCGCGCATTTGATGGGTGATAGTAGGAAGTGTGAAAGTCTTTAAAAGCCTTGTAACTTAAAGTAAGAATGTCCTTAGGATTTCCACCGGAATCAAGACTATAAAGCATGTCAGGAAATAGCGATTGTTGAGATTGTTCAGCTAAAATGGAATCAGGAGAGGAATAAACACCCTTCATTTCATTATAAACAACACCCTTAAAAATCCAAGGCTCGTCAGCATTTTCAGCTTCTACATGCCAGCCCTCTTGCTCAAAAATATCCTCACTAATACGAGGGTGAAATACAGCATCAATATAAACATCAATAAGGTTATAAAAATCCTGAATATTTGTACTGGCAACAGGATAGCAAGTTTTATCGGGAAAGGTAAAGGCATTTAGAAAAGTTTGCAGCGAACCTTTAAGCAGCTCTACAAAAGGCTCACGAACGGGATATTTTTCCGAACCGCATAAAACAGAATGCTCTAAAATATGCGCAACTCCCGAAGAATCAGAAGGAGGAGTTCTAAGCGTTACGCCAAAGCACTTATTTTCATCATTATTACTAATAGAAAGTAATTCTGCGCCGGTTACATTATGCTTCCAAATTTTTGCTGTTCCAAAAACTTCTTGTACTTGTTCCTGACAAATTAAAGTAAAATCATTTTTATACATATACCCTCTTGAAATTGTTTTACAAAAAAATTATTTGCCCAAGGCGGCAGCTTCGTCGACAATCCAGATAAGCTCCCCAAAGGTTGGACGAACCATTTGAGTTGGTAATATAGGTTTTTCTAATATATCAAGAGCTTTTCTTAATGCAGGATGCTTGTCCTTACCTGAAACAAGGAACATGCAACACCTTGGATTATTTAGTACTGATAGGGTTAAGGTAATGCGTTCGGCTTTGCGTTCAGGCACATACTGGTCAATACAAATACGTTTTTTTTCTGTTAAGGCTGGTGAATTATTGAAAATAGATCCTGTATGTCCATCTTCTGCCATACCAAGCAAAATAAAATCAAAGCGTGGAACTTCAGTTGGAGTGTTAAAATGTTCACGAAGTAATTGTTCATATTGCAATGCGGCTTCTTCAGGTGTATTTTCACCACGCATACGATAAAAACGAGTGACAGGAACATGAGAAAGAAATTCTTTACGCACTTGACCATAATTACTATCAGGATGATCAGGGCTTACGCAGCGTTCACTTACCCAATAAATGGCAATTTTATCCCAAGGTAAACGCTCAACCCAGTCTGGGCTACGCAAAAGTTGAAAAAAAGGTACTGGTGTTTGACCACCGGAAAGAGCAACATTGAAAATATTTCTTTCGGCTATAGCTTCTTCGCATTGAGCTGCAAATATATGAGCGGCACGCTCAGCCATAGCAGCTTGGTCTTTATGTACATGTAAAGTAAGATGGGTGGTTCTGCTTATTTGTTTCATAATTATTCCTCCAAAATATTTTTGGGATACTATCTATTTCATTATGTTTACGCAAGCATTATATGTATAGGAAAGACTGATTAATTACTTTTTCTGGTTAGTGTCATTAAATGCGCTTTTTTCCCTTTATCTTCTCAAGGTTTCAAGACTTTTTTCGGTCATACATGTCAGTATGCACCCCCTTAAAGCCCTTTTATTTTCCTTGATAAATCCCAAAAATCCCTAATTTGACTATACTAGTTGTGAAAGCTTTTTGTGAAATTTTCTTTTGAATGTAATAGTATATAATGACAGACTTTTTTTAAAAATAAATTTTAAAAAGTATTTTTTTACATTTGTACTGATAAATAATTATTTTTTTTCTTGACAAAGTAAAGCTTGTTCCCGTATATAAATCAAATGCACTTGTGCGGAGAGGTGTCCGAGCTGGCCGAAGGAGCTCGCCTGCTAAGCGAGTATA
>CAYJDL010000210.1:0-1130 GCA_964368885.1 uncultured Desulfovibrionaceae bacterium
CTCACACATTAAACCCTGTACCTTGTATTCTTGTGCAAGCAAATCAAGCAAATCATACAGTACAGTTGCAAAATGGTAGACTTGCCGATGTGGCACCTACCCTGATCACACTTTGGAACAAGGACATACCCGAGAGCATGAGCGGTAGAAGTCTTGTGGAGTCAAGGACATGAAGAATCAAAAACCACAACAACCTGTACCGCCTGAGGGCATGGAAGTGCTATTTTTCTACCCTTGCCCCAGCTGCAAGCGACATGTATCCTTACCAGCTCCAACTCAACCTGCTATGGTGCGTTGTGAAAATTGTCTCATTTCCCATTATTCCTATAGACGAAAGGGGACTTCATTATATTTATATAATGCTTGACAATGGGAGAGCTGCTTTAGATCCTGATTTTGCTTAAAAACACTATTTATTAATTCTTTTTATGGGGGAACATTTCCCCCATAACTCCAATCTTTATGCCTTATTATTTAACTTCATTAAAAACTACATATTTGGAAAACAAATAACCAAGCACTAGGCTAAATCCAGATGTAAAGACTAATGTAATTAATGGTACAATACTAAACGTATCAGCCACATAGCCTGAAGTGAAAGACATAACACCCATAAATGACGTAAATAAAATAAATTTCTTACCCTTAATCGCTTGTTTAAACGTAAATAAAGAATTTAAAATATAGGAAACTATCACAGCAACAGCAAAACCCATGATATTTGCTATACTTTGTTTGTAACCCAAACTTAATACAACATAAAAAACTCCCCAATGTACTAAGGTATTAAAAATTCCAACCAAAAAGTATCTCAAAAATGTTTTCACAATACAACCTATTTATTTTAAGGAACCATTTATTAACTATTTTTTTAAAATTATCATTTTTTTATTCACCAAAAGCAATTTGAAAAATTTATGCAACAATGGTACGTTTATTTATTATGCTGCGCAGACAACACACTTTACTGCGGTATAACCACTAATATTGAAAGACGCCTTAAAGAGCATAATGGTGAAAAAAAAGGCGGAGCCAAATACACAAAGCATCGTCGCCCTGTCCACTTATGCGCTTTTACAGAAAGCTTAGATCGTAGTCAGGCCTTAAAAATCGAAAATCACATTCGTTCA
>CAYJDL010000210.1:1140-3477 GCA_964368885.1 uncultured Desulfovibrionaceae bacterium
TTACCTAAGCATAAAAAAATTAATACACTAAACACTATATGTCAGCTGAAAAAAGATTGATTTATATTTTTTTGGACAAAAACAATTGTGTTTAAAAAGTGTTTCACTAAAAGATGATTAACCACTTCAGAAAATAATCATAAGTAAAAAATTGAACTTAATAGAGGATTACCATGCTTCCTTGGGAAATTGTTACAACTTTTTGTTTTACATCCATAGTTCTGGCCATTGCACCTGGACCTGATAATATTTTTGTGCTTACACAATCAGCACTTTATGGAGCAAAAGCCGGCATTGCCACTAGCCTTGGTCTTATGACAGGAATTATAGGGCATACATGTGCTGTAGCCCTTGGGGTAGCCGTAATTTTTCAAACCTCCCCAACAGCTTTTTGGATATTAAAAATTATTGGAGCGATTTATTTGATTTACTTAGCGTGGCTTACAATACGTAGTTCCATATCAAAAGCGTCGTTAAGTAAGCAAGTGTTTATCGGTCACTTTGCTCTTTACAAACGTGGTATTATAATGAATATCACTAACCCAAAGGTAACTTTATTTTTTTTAGCTCTATTACCACAATTTACTGATGCAAAATACGGCTTAGTAAGCATGCAGATTTTTCAATTAGGTGCACTCTTTATTGGCTCAGCTTTTATTGTTTTTGCAGCAATATCCTTACTTGGCGGTCAATTAGCCCAGTGGTTTAATAGTTCGCCACGCTATCAAAAAATAATGAATGTAGCCACAGCCATAATTTTTACAGCTATGGCCTTAGCCTTACTTTTTACAGCTTAGTATAACATTAAAAGGGTTTAACTCAAAATTTTTGCTAATATAGCATCTGCTTGCATAGCAGCTGCTTGCATCACTCTTGGAGCTAGTGGAGGAAAATTTGCAATATCTGATGAAAAATCCCCTACCAAGACTAAATTTTGCCCTAAAGTACGCTTTTGCATAACCGGACCATCATAACCCGCTATGCCTGAGGCACTTACAACAAATAAACTTTGTTCAAGGCAATGCTCTACAAAAATGCGCTTATCCTGAGCACCATCCAATGCCTCAACCCATAGACTTCTTTTTACTACTATTTCTGCAAGGTTAGTTTCATCTAGGCGTAAGGTTAATAACTCAAGCTGTAATTGTGGGCATAGCTCTAATAGAATTTCTGCTGATGCTTGCACCTTTTCCATGCCAACATGTCTTGGAAAATAAAGTTGACGATTTAAATTTGAAGCATCTACAACATCGTCATCTATTAGCAATAATTGACGCACTCCACTGCGTACAAGAAGCATGGCCACATTTGAACCAAGCCCTCCTACCCCAGCTATTCCAATTTTTGCCTCCGCTAGCTTTTTTAATTCACTAGGCAAAAGATAACGCTGCAAACCTTGTTCTAGCAAAACACCCTCCTTTAAAATTCTCTTGGATGGTTCGTAACCTTAATTCACCGCTTCAAACTGCATGCAATATCAATAGAATAGATTACCCAATTGTCATATCTTGCCAGTCCTTTGTTACCGCTTGATAGCCAATACTTGCTAAGGCCTTCGCCATTTGCTCAACAGAACGAGAATCTGAAATTTCAAATTGCCCTGTTTCACCGCTTTCAACACTTCGACCACCAACCATAGTAGAAACACCAGCAGAAACTCTAGTAACTCCTAAGGGCACTATATGATCACGCATAAAGGCATTTTCACGACTTGAAACAGTTATACCAACCCTTGGCAAAAAGCAACGCACTGCAGTAATATACTGCACAAAGCGTCTATCATCTAAGGCATGGGGCACATCAAAACTACCTTCATGCGGACACATTCTTGGAACTGAAAGACCAACTTCAACCCCTTGATTTTGTTTTTGCAACCACCATGCATGTAAACCAGTACAAAAGCCATCATTTTCCAAGGTATTTAAACCTAAAAGTGCTCCCACATTTACACTATACATCCCACCTTCCACCGCTCTTGAAGGTGCTTCGAGACGAAAAGCATAATTACGCTTTGGACCTGCCGGATGCAACCAAGCATAAAGTTCAGGGTCATAAGTTTCTTGAAATAAGGTCATACTATCAACCCCATGTGATACCAACATAGCATATTCTTCAACAGTCAAAGCATATACTTCAACACCTACCGAAGCAAAATAAGGCTTAATGCGTTTGGCAATATCGGCAATATATTCAGGTGATGCAATATGCCTAGCTTCACCCGTAAGTAATAATACATGCCCAAGTCCGGATTGGGCAATAACCTTTGCTTCCACTTCCGCTTCATCAATAGACAAGTGACGACGATCTTGTTTATTTTTAGCATTAAAACCACAATAT
>CAYJDL010000211.1:0-3463 GCA_964368885.1 uncultured Desulfovibrionaceae bacterium
TTTGAAAAAAAAGTTTTCCCCAAACCCCTTTCAAAAAAACTTTCACTTGAATTTTTCTGACGAAAAATTCTTTTTTACATTAAAAGGGAAAAGAACATCCTAAAAACTAGAAATTGCTTTGAGAAAATATATTCATATTTTTTTAAAAAAAAGCATCCACTCACTACAGCATAAATAATTAAAAAGAAGCATTGAAGACATTTTCTGGCTTGAGTGATTAAAAAGTTATACAGGAGTACCTTGACATAAATTTTGCTACAATCTACAATTAAATATGGTAATTGAATAAAGCTTTTTTAGTGTAACATATCTAATTTAGGTTATAGGTGAAGCTATGAAAAAAAATATCTTTAAGTCATTTACTTTATCTCTCGTTTTAATGTTCACCTTTTTAATTAATTCAACTCTTGTTGCCGCTGAAAATAGTAAAAAAATACGTGTCGGCTATATTCCGTATGACGATTTAGTGATTGATATCAACAGATTTAGCAATGAAGGGTATGGCTACGAAATTCTAAAAAAAGTTGAGGAAAAAAGTGACCTTAGCTTTGAATTTGTAAAAATTGATGGCGATATATTTAAAGCTTTGGAAAATGGTGAAGTTGACATTATAGGTTTTTATTTTCATACTCCTGAACGTGCAGCAAAGTACCTTTACCTTAAAACGCCTTTAAATTCTGTCCAAACAAGTTTAATAGCTCCTACAAATAAAAACAGGATATATGACAATCCTGTTGACATTGACGGAAAAACAATCGCCACCTATAAACACAACATCGCAAATTCAGCCATGGAAAAATACGCTGCAAAGCATAATATTTCTGTAAAATATGTAGTAGGCGATTTCCATAACTACAAAAAGCTTAAAGCAGACTATTATCTTGCTTATTCGTCTGATTTCGATATGGGCAGTTATAATAATGTAATTAATTTTGACAAGCGTTTTACTTATTTAATTTCTCTTCCTGATAAAGAAGAAATGATGGATAAGCTTAATAAAGTGGTTTATGAAATAGTTACAACGGAAGGAAATTTCTTTGAGCAGCTTGGCGAGAAATATATGGGTGCCGCTTATCACACTTTCCACAGAAGTTTAAAACAAGATGAAATACAAATTCTACGCAAAAAAACATTAAAAGTTGCATATAATGAAATAGCAAAGCCCCTTACTTTCACCGACCCTCAAGGCAAGGCAGACGGTGTCCTTATTGATGTCATGAATAAACTTGCACAAATGTACGAATTTAACGTGGAATATCATCCTTATTCTTATCTTGACCCAAAACCTGTGCTTGAAAACTGTGATATAGCACTTTCTGTTGTTGGTGACAGCTCTTATTATAAAAAGCATTTCACTCCAAGCGAATGCTATATAAAATTACCTATACTTGCAATGGTTCCAAAAGAAAAAATATCAGGCAAGATTAGCCCTGAAGCAATAAGAAAAGCCTCACCTATCATAGGTTCATTAAGCTACCTCTACACAAATTTTGGTGCATTTTTGGAAAAGTCAAAAGAAAATTCATTTGAATACTTTGAAAATTTTTATCATCTTCTTGATGCGTATAAAGCAAATGAGGTTGATTTAATTGTTTTTACACAATTTTCTTTAGGTTTTGTAAATACATATCTTGGCAAAGATGATTCTTTCACTTTTGCTGCAGATTTTGACTTAGATATTCATCTAAATATAGCTAATGACATTGCAAATGAATATGTTCCTATTTTCAATATCATGCTCGATAATATTTCACAAAAGGAATATAATGAAATTCTCATTAAAAATGAAGCAAACCATTTTTATGAGCAGAAATTACAAGATTTAATTATAGAAAACTGGTATAATGTTGCTTTGTTTGCTTTTGCTTTGCTATCTATTATACTTTCCTTAGCTTTTTTAATGCAAAGAAAAAGAAAGAATGATATTCAACGCGCTCATGATACTGATGCTCGTACCTCCCTGATGTCTTTATATAAATTTAGTGAAGAAGCAACAAAAAGAGCAAAGTCTGCACCAGGCAGCACTTACGAACTTATCTCATTTGACATTGATATGTTTAAAACAATCAACATACACTTTGGTGATGAACAAGGAACAAAAGTTATAGAAAATATTGGAAAAGCCTTACAAATGGCTTTTAAAACAACTGATGCTCTTTTATGTCGAAAAACCAGCGATCACTTCTTGATATTCAGAAGTATTGGAGAAGGTGGAACAATACAAGACGTATGTAATAATTTTATCTTACCAAAAGCTCAAGAAATTGTAGGTGAAAAGTACAACCTTTCATTGTCGTTTGGGCTAGTAACAATAAGTGATGTTAATGAAAGTGCAAATGCATACTTGGGAAAAGCTGAAAATGCACGTATACAAGGTAAAAATGAACATCAAACAACGTTCATAACTTTTGACGAAAATATGCAAAAATATTACGAAAATAAGCTCAGTGTCACCTATCGCATGAAAGAAGCCTTAAATAATAGAGAATTTTCTGTTGTGTATCAACCCAAAGTTGACTTCAATACTCTAAAAGTCGGTGGTGCAGAAGCCCTTGTTCGATGGTTTCCAAAAGAAGGACGTCCAATTTTCCCAGATGAATTTATCCCTGTTTTTGAACAAAATGGCTTTATTCTTTCCTTAGATTTGTATGTATTGGAAGAGGTATGCAGGTTTTTAGTAGAAAATGAAAAAATTATGGAAGTTCCGACAATTTCAGTAAATTTATCCGCTCATTCTATTTTAGGTGAAGATCTTATAGCTCGTATTGCTGAGATTATTTATGCTTATGATATTGACCCTAAAAAAATTGAATTTGAACTAACTGAGAGTGCAATCGAATCAAATACAAAGCGTTTTTTGTTCATAGTTCAGGAACTTAAAGAATGTGGTTTCGGGGTTTCTATTGATGATTTTGGAGCTGGGGTTTCTTCACTAAATAGATTAAGCGCAATTGATGCGCATGTTCTAAAGCTAGACAAAGCTTTTTTTGATTTACAAGGCAAAGAGGAAAAAAGTAAAGTTGTTGTTAAAAATGTTATCACAATGGCAAAAGAACTTGACATGATGGTTGTAGCAGAAGGCGTTGAAATAAAAGAGCAAGCTGTATGGTTAAAAGAACTTAAAAGTGACTACGCACAAGGCTATTACTTTGCAAAACCTATGAACGAAGATTCCTTTAAAGAATTATTACAGTCTCAAAAAGTCTTTAGCCTTGATTAGATAATATTTCTCAAATTTTAAAGAAGTGTTAGCTTATTATTTTTTTCTGGGGAAAAGTTTTTTTTGAAAAAAAAGTTTTTCCCAAAAAAATAATATATCGCATATCCTAGATAGTGTCGTCAAATTGCGAATTTTTGAGATTTGTCTTTGAGATTTGTCTTTGAGATTTGTCAAGGAAGATGAACGAGCTTTGAGGGAGTGTATACAGACATACATGACCGAAAAAGCTCGTGAAATCTGACG
>CAYJDL010000212.1:0-871 GCA_964368885.1 uncultured Desulfovibrionaceae bacterium
TTGGGAAAAATTTTTGTAAACAAAAGTCTTTCCCAAATCCTTAAAAGATTAACCTACTAAGATGACTTTAAATACAAATTATTTTTTGAAAAACTTCGTTAAGACATATAGCCTTATTTTCAACAATCTGTACTACAGTTCTTATACCAACCACCCCACCAACACAACTAGTTGTTGGTAAGGTACCCATGACGCCAATTTTAAGAACTGCATTGTGTTGGCAAAGATTTTCCTCATTCAAAGCAGGTAAAAAGTTAGGATATTCTTGCAAACTTAAACCTAAACCATGTATGGAAATTTTATATATGTCATCCTTATTTTTGGATTGATTGCTTTTCATGCTCATTAAAAAATCGTGAACATTAAGATTTGCACTTATACTCTGAATACATTTATCAAGAGTTTCTAAGCAATTATCATAAGTTTTTTGCATAATAGGTGGGATACTACTTTCTGTTCCGCTAAAATAAGTTAGGGCTAGATGGCTATGATAGCCTTCATATATAAAGCCAGTATCAAGCATAAGATTTTGGTTTTCTGACCAAAAACTATTAGGTGAACCCATAAAAGGCATAGATGGGTGCACACCAACTGTAGAAGTTATATCTTCATATGCACTAGGGTAAAGACTATTGCTACCTGTGGCAACATGACCCAAAAATGTTTCAGTATTGTAAACGTCAGGTCGCAGCATACCTCCATGACCTTGAGAAAAATATATTTTCCAAAGGGCACGAGCTATTTCTTGCTCTGTCATTTGCGGTTTTATTAATTTTGGCACATCTTGACTTAAAGCTTGATATTGCAATTGGCAACTTGTACGTAATTTTTCAAGCTCATAAGGCGTTTTTACAAAGCGTACCTTTGCAGG
>CAYJDL010000212.1:881-3428 GCA_964368885.1 uncultured Desulfovibrionaceae bacterium
ATATCAACAAATTCATATTCTTTCAAACGTGATTCTAACATACTAGCTAATGACCAAGGCAAAGCACTCATTTCAGCACCAATACAAGCACTAAAAGGAGACCCTAAATCCTCACAAATTTTAGCAATATGCGAATATGATTTAAAAGAAATTATATTTTTAAGAGGACTCTCAAGACGACAACGCTCTTCACCCTTACGAACAAGCAAAACTGGATCACCTTGACGAGGCAGCCACAAAAGACCATTTGCCCTAGTCCCAGTCAAATAATAAATATTAGTTCTAGAAAAAACTAGTAAACCGCCAACATTGTCCATATATTTATCAAGATATTGACGACATCTTTCTTGGCGTAATTGTACTTGTTCTATAGGTAATTGTTCTGCAGAAAAATCGTGTGCTATATCCATTACTCTACCTCAATAATCCTAAAATCATTACCAGAAATACTTACACCACCATTTTTGGTGATTTCAAATGTATTTTCGATTCCTACCATACCTACTCCGGCAATTCCAACTTTAGGCTCTATAGCCATAGTCATACCTTCTACAAGCGGTGAATCAAAACGATTTGCTAATACTGGAAATTCATCAATGACAAGCCCAATTCCGTGCCCTAAAAATGGAACTTTATTTGCTCCAATACCCATAAAACCATCAGCAAAACCAAGTTTTTCTGCTGTTGCCTTAGCATCTGCCCATATCTCAGAAGGAATTGCACCCACTTTTAACTGTTCAGCCGATCTTTGCTGAATTTCAACACAAGCATCATATGCTTTTCGAGCTTCTAATGGCATTTTATGTACTTTACCTGAAAAATACATATGTGTCTTATCTGTATGGTAACCTTCATACACAAAACCTATATCAGTAATTAAAATTTGATTCTTCTTCCAAATACTTTGAGCATGCCCCATATATGGTGAAGATGGATGCTCGCCTTTTAACCCTAATGGACCATTAAAGTGGCTAGGGTAGTTACCATTTTGACCAACAGCTATATGACCAAGAAAACTTTCTTCTCCAAAATTACCAAGTCTATTTATACCACTATGACCCAAGCTTAAAAAAACGTCCCAAGCAATATGAGAAATTTCTTTTTCGCTTAAGTCAGCGTAAATTAACTTTGGAAGAATTTCACATTGAGCTTTATTATGAAGCTCTCCGCTCTTTCGCATTTTGACTAGTTCCCATTCTGATTTACGAGAACGAGCTTGAAGTAAAATATCATCAGCTGATAAAAACTCATACCCCTTTAAGGCATTACGAAAGTCATTTGCCATATTCCATGGAATTGTACTCATTTCAACACAAAATATAGAATTTAAAGGAGATTCATACTTAAAGCAAATTCCCTCAAGATCCTTCCAAGAAAAATTCAGATCCAAAGTTTGAATTTTTTTAAGTGGACTTTCAAGCTTTGCCCTTTCTTTACCACGACGTAATAAAAGCAATGGTTCACCATCAATAGGTAACCAAAAAATACCATCTGCTAATGTTCCACTTAAATAGTAAATTGCTAGTCTTGAAAAAAACAAAAGTCCTGAAGATTGAGGATGGTTTTTTTGACAAATTTCACGGCATAAAGTATGACGCCTATGTATTTCATCAAAAGGAACCTTTTCAATTTCCTGAAAATGTTCAATCATAATTCTATTCCTTCATAAAACATAAAGTAATTTTTATAAAATCAAAGATTTGCCATTAAAAATATACATCAATTAATATTTATGCACAATCCAGTTGAGCTTGAAAAATATTGACGCCCCTTTTCCCACTCTAATAAACGCTATTAAACGCAGTAGATGTGATATTACAAAACAAAAAAATCTTTACGCTCAACCCCATAAGGGAAGCAGTAAAGAGTGAAAATATTGACGATAATCTACTCTGCCACACTAAAAAAATTAGTGTTATTTTTTGGTTTTGTAGTATTGCAGATACAAGGAAAACAAATTTTTTGCGATAGGAGTGGACAAGAACGCCATGACTAAAGCAAAAAATTCAGTTTGACGCAGTAGATGCGATGCTACAAGATCAAAAAAAGGCGATAAGGTGCTTGAATCACGGCATTCTAATTTGAAAGTTTATTCATTGTTTAATGTTACTTTTAAAGGCATGGATTGCTTCGTCATGTCGCTATGAGTCCTATTTTTAACAGAGCTTGCGACGCGACATTTTCTCGCAATGACTTACGGTGACACGCAAAGTCATTGCGAGAAAAAACGCTCCAAGATTTGTGCTAATTTGTAAAATGAGAAGCGTTTTTTCGTGGCAGCGACCCAAAGGGCGGCGAAGCCGTTTGCGTTAGACGAGTCTTCGAGTCTTACGCAAATCGACAGCAACGCATCCATGTCTTTAAAACTACGTTATACTACTTGACTTTTAAAATCGGAATCACGTGATTTCACCAAACCATCAATATTAAATCATCAAAAACCTTTACATAAAAATCAACACTAACAAAAAAACCTTTACGCTCAACCCCAAAAGGGGAGCAGTAAAGGTTTTTAAGAAAAATATTGACGACGGCCTACTTTCCCAC
>CAYJDL010000213.1:0-2148 GCA_964368885.1 uncultured Desulfovibrionaceae bacterium
GTTAAAACAGCAAAACCTTCCCAAATAAAATTAATAAATGCCTAAAATGCATTTCCCCAAATATTATTTGCTGACTAAAGGAAATAGCCACATTGTTTTTATTATAATTTAATTCTTCCTAAAGGTTGAACTGTGATTTCAGGAGTCAACTCCTGATAAGAAAGTACCGCTGTTTCATAAAGGTCTTGTTCTATCATTTTACGCAAATAACGCCGAATATCCATGGAAGCCAAAAGTACTCCCTTACCGTTACCAACTTCTTTTTTTATATTTTCAAGCAGCTTAGCGGATGTTTCCGGTGGTAAAGCCAAATAAGAACCAGCAGCCGTTTGGCGTATGCAATCTCGCATGAGATCTTCTACATTAGGATCCAATACATATGATGAGAGCATATTAAGCCCACCACTATGCTGATAGCTTATTTGTCGCTTAAGGGCAATACGTGCATATTCTGCTAAAAGCACATTGTCTTTTTCTTTAGGAGCCCATTCTATGAGCGATTCTAAAATACGCCGTAAATTGCGAATGGAAACATGCTCTTGCACTAGACGTTGAAAAATATCTGCCAATCTTTGCACAGGCATAATCCGTTGTACTTCCCTTGCAAGCTCAGCAAAACGGATCTCCATATTGGTCAATAAATAACGTGTTTCCTGTATACCTATAAATTCAGCCGCATGTCTTTTTAGTATGAAAGAAAGATGTAAGGCAAGAACTTGTGATAGCGTGTGATAGCGTAGCTTTGCTTTTTCTAGCCGAGGGATAGCACTTTCAGGCATCCAAATGGAGGGAATACGTGGTAAGAAATCATCCCCTTTTTCAAAATTAAAACCCATTAACTCAAGATTTTTAGCATGTTCTTGTACAAAAACCTTCTTGCTTAAAAGAAAACCACGACTAATGGGAACTTCGTGCAAAAGCACACTGTAAGAATCAACAGGAAGATGCTTTGCAAAGCGTAAATTAATTCCGGGAAATGGTACTCCCATCTCATAATAAAGTGCGTGGCGAATACGAATAACTTCGTTATTAAGCTCTTTTACAGATATATTATTTTGTACGCTTTCATGTAAGTCTATAAGTAATGGAATAGTTGTGGAAAATTGGTCTTTACTGCTTGGAGACATGGACGTATTTGAGTCCGCACTGGCGGTCATAATTTGTTCCATGCGTTCATCTTCAGCAATATCTTCATTTGCAACAGTTTTTCTACCTTGCATAAGTGTAAAGCCAACACAAACGACTATTAAACCAAGTATCCAAAATTGAACTTTAGGAAAACCGGGTATAAGTGAAAACAAAAACACCAAAATTCCGGAAATAAGCAAGGCTTTGGGTTGTGCAAAAAATTGCTTCCCAATTTCTCCACCAAGAGGAGCAGAATCGCCTTTGGAAACACGAGTTACAACAATACCAGCGGTGATGGAGATTAGCATGGAGGGAATTTGTGAGACAAGTCCATCACCAATGGTTAAAATACCATACATCTGCACAGCTTCTGCTGAGCTTATTCCATTTTGGAGTACACCAATGGCAATACCCCCAAGAATATTGATAAAGGAAATTATAAGCCCTGCAATGGCATCACCTTTAACAAATTTCATGGCACCGTCCATGGCACCAAATAGCTGACTTTCTTGGGTTACCAAATCACGCCGTCTTTTGGCTTCTGCCATATCAACATTGCCGGCACGCATATCTGCATCAATGCTCATTTGTTTTCCCGGCATAGCATCAAGAGTAAAGCGTGCGCCCACTTCTGCTACACGTTCAGAACCTTTGGCTACCACAAGAAATTGCACAATGGTTAAAATAAGAAAGACTACAGCCCCAACAATAAAGTCTCCCCCCACTACAAAGTTGCCAAATGTTTCAATAATCGCACCGGCATCTGCATCTAAGAGAATAAGCCTTGTAGTACTTACATTGAGCGCAAGGCGAAAAAGCGTTGTAAAAAGAAGCATGGAAGGGAACACAGAAAAAGCCAGTGCCGAAGGGATATAGGTTGAGAGCATGAGCATACTAAGGGCAATGGAAAGATTTATGCCTATAAGCGTATCTACCAAGGGCGTTGGAAGTGGTATAATCATAATGCCAATGACTGCCATAAGCAAAGCCGCAAGAATGATGTCACCAAAATCAGTAAGG
>CAYJDL010000213.1:2158-3002 GCA_964368885.1 uncultured Desulfovibrionaceae bacterium
AAGGCGCAAAATGCCTATACGTGTATATTTAAAAAGATTTTGCATTACTGTCCTTCCATAAAAAATTTTCTTGCTTCTTCTTTGCGCTGCATTTGCCAAAGAGCAGAAGCATGAAGATATTTTGCCATATGCACATCCTTGGCATCTTCTTCTAATTCCAAGAGTTTTTCTGTATACACAATAGCTTGTTCGCCGCATTCCATACGCAATAAAGTCACAGCATATTGACGTAAAATATGCTTATTATTAGGAAAAAGATATTCAAGAGCTGCCAAAACAGCAGAAGCTTTTTCATATTTTTCTTGCATAATCAAAGCATAAACAAAAATAAGCATTGATTCTAATTGGTTTTGCGACATACACTCCCCCTACCCTTGCAATAACATGGAGCGATATACTTGCAGGATGTTTTGCAGTTCACTATCTTCTTCTAAGACAGCAAGAGCATCTTGCAAACAGGGGTTTGCCTCATGCTCTGCCATATTTTGTAGCGCATTTTTGGCATATTGCATATTTTGTATAAAATTTGTGGGAATTAGTAAAGAATTTTGAGAAACTTCCGGTTGCATGTAGTGAGTAAGAGCAATATCCAAATGAGAACTTTGCTCATCCAAAAAATTTTTATAATCTTGGTTAGGAGGGGTAAGCTCTACTGCCTTTGGCAAATACGCATTGGCAAGATCATTAAGAGCAACAAATTCCGAAGAAGACGGTAAGATATCTTCTATACCAACACGCAAATTAAGAACAGATGAAGAAATTTTAGCCATATATACTTTTTTTATTTTATTTTTTTCTTGGGAAAAACCTTTTGTGTACAAAAAGTTTCAATATTACACACTTT
>CAYJDL010000213.1:3012-3381 GCA_964368885.1 uncultured Desulfovibrionaceae bacterium
TTTTGTTTCTAATTTTACCCACAGAATCCTATGTCACTGTTTCCAAGTATATCTTCATAAGTATTCGATAAAAAAAATCATTATATAATTATACATTTAATATTTATGAAGTATGTTCTTGTGCTTAAGACACAAAGCTTCATTCTTGCGTGCTTCTGTAAAGTATAGCAAGAGAAGCATTACAAAATCTTGCCCTTTCGCTACATTAAGCACTTTGATAATATCATCTCCCGGAGGAAAGTATTTATCTTTTTTCATCACAGCAAACAACTTTATTCTTTGGAATTGAAAACATTAAGAATACAACTGCGTGGTAAGCATATCTTCATAAATATTCAATAAATAAATTTATCATAAACAATTAAAACA
>CAYJDL010000214.1:0-3379 GCA_964368885.1 uncultured Desulfovibrionaceae bacterium
GGGAAAACTTTTTTTGAAAAAAAAGTTTTCCCCAAACCCCTTTCAAAAAAACTTTCAATATGAATTTTTCTAAAGAAAAATTCTTTTATTTTTATGTATTTAAAATTCTTTGGCGTGATGTGAGAGCCCTGCGCAATTGCTAAAACTAACTAAATTACTGGATTGCTTCGCTTCGCTCGTTTAGATTTCCGTGCTGAGCTAAGGCAAAAGCCACATAAGTTTTTTAAAAGACCGACGCACAAGCGGTAAAACCGTTTGTATAAAATTAGCCTTCAAGTCGCAAAAAAAGAATAAATCAGCGTTTTTTTAAATTCGATATCTACTCACCTGTTTGCGCTAAAATAAGTTCAACCTCATCAACAGTAAGACCAGCGTTTTTGGCTATTTGCATAGAACTGGCACCTCTTTTTTTCTGATTTAAAATTAATTCACGTAGAAAATGAGGTGAACGTGAAATACCTTCTGCTTGTGTTACAAGTTTTCGCAAAACTTCTGCCCTTTCTTCCATCCGTTGATCAAGTGTACGAAGTTCGGCTTGACGTTGTGCAAAGCTTGCAACAAGTTCTTTTTCAAGCTCTGCGTTATGTTGAAGACGAGCAAGTAATATTTCTTGTTTGCCTTGCAATTTCTGCATTAAATCTTCAGAACGACGCAAACGCAAAAAGAAGAAAAGAACTCCAATTAAAATGATTATTTCTATTCCGGTAAATAAAAGCACCGCCCATAATGATAACATATTTTTCTCTGTATTGTTTAGGAATTAACTATTGATAAAAATCGACCATTACACCTTAAAAACATATACACCTGAAAGTTCAACAAAATTAATAAAAAGCCACAACATTAAATCGTAGCTTTTAATCTTTCATTAAGTAAGCACATGAAACTAAATTTTCAAGTTAAGAAGATTGCCTACTAAGGGATCGGTCGAAACGCTAACTTCTTCTTCAGAAAAGTTATGTTTTTTGCGTTCATTCCCTGCGTGCTGTTTATTTGAATTTTTTTCCTTGCTTTGTTCATCGGCAATCTTGGATTTTGAAATATTTTCTGCCGCTTGAACCTGATTTTGTTCAAGTTTTGACATTTCTTGAGCAATAACTCTTGACATAGCTAAAGCTGATTCAGGACCAGTGCTTGCATCACTGGCTACACGAGAAGCTAGCCCCATTTGGGCATTAAGTAGCCCTATAGCTGGATTAATTTGCATGGCATGCCTCCTTTGTCTTTTTAAAGACCGCATGCTTCGCTCTTAAAGCTAGTTTACTTTTACAAATTTACAATCCACCATGCCTTTTGTATTTAATCAAGTGAGATGAGAATAATTTTTTTTAAAATAAGATGCATATCATTTTCCAATATAGCCTTCAAAAAGCATATCGTCAATTTCACCATTCACTAAATACCCCTTAAATACTGAAGTAAGATCACTCTTAATTGTTGACACATTTGTATGGTCAATAAGAAAATGATAAGGCTTATTGATCAGATAGTAATACACGGCATCACGCAAAAGCACCATTTTATTTTGTGCTTCAAGCCGCAACTGAACATTTTTTGTTACTATGGCAAATTTGCACACCAAAAAAACCGTTCCACCCTTACCATCAGGCAAAGGTACCCAGTAAGGCTCAAATGATACAATGTGTTCATCAGGTACAGGTGCGGCAGTTGGCGTTTTTGGCACCTTAATAATTTCAGGTTCAATGGGTTCAACCGGCGGTTCACGCAACATAAACCACCAATAAGCACCACCCCCAATAGCCAAAAGCAACACGACTAAAATTATAATAAGCTTTAATTTACTTTTAGGTTTTTGTTCATCTTCAGAGCCTTCTTCCTTGTCGTCTTCACGAACAGCTAGCGAAGTTTCTCTTTCAGGTTCACTTTCCATAGCGTCATCGAGAAAATCAGCACCCTCAAGGTCAAGCGCAACTTTTTCATCGGGAGCACCTTGTACCTCTAACTCTAGCTCTGAGCTATCTTGGCGTAATTTTTCATCGACTTGTGACATGTAAATTCTCTTTTTTTATCTAAGCGGTTTGAATTTTTTTGATATTTTAGCAAACAATTTCAATATGGGCGAAATAAAGTAACTTTTAGATAGAATAATAAAAAATCTTCAAGCAATTTTTGGCTACTTGCTTTTTAAATTTTAAATTTATCACTACTGTTTCTTCCTTTAAAACGCCCTATTAAAACTACCAAATTATTATAAAAATCAATGCAACAATAAAATACCCTATAAGCAAAAACTAGGGAAAAATCTTATCAATCTTTTGCTTTAAAGTATCAGCAGTAAATGGTTTTACTATGTAATTAGATACTTTTGCTTGAACTGCTTCCAAAATATTTTCTTGCTGCGCTTCAGCGGTAACCATGAGAAAAGGAGTGTCGCCTAGTTTTTCATCAGCCCTAACTTTACGCAAAAGGTCAATACCAGTCATTTGTGGCATATTCCAGTCAGAAACAATAAATTCAATTTTTTCCCGCTGAAGGACTTCCCAAGCAGTGGTACCATCATCAGCTTCAACAACATTGTTAAAACCAAGTTGACGTAAAACGTTGCGCACTATGCGACGCATGGTTGAAAAGTCATCCACAATTAGTACTTTCATATTTGGATCGTATGGCATCTGTTCCCCTTTTTAAAATTGGTTCAAGGTAAAAATGATTTTTTTTCGTAGCGTTTAGCAAATTCTTGTCTTAACCGCCTTAAAGCCTGTGAATGCAATTGAGACACACGCCCTTCAGTAATATTCATAACCTCAGCAACTTCACGCATGTTCAATTCATCGTGGTAGTAAAGAGATAATACCAACTTTTCTCTTGGTGTCAATGCGTTAATAAGGGGTATGAGCCGTTCAAGCAATTCTTTTTCAGCAGTTAGTGAATATGGTTCATCATTTCTTTGAGTATCACCTAAAACAGAATCATGCACAACATCTAGTGAAACCATAAGCTGACTTTGCAAGGCTTCTTGACCTTGTCGTACATCAGCCAATGAAAGACCCGTAATTTCAATAATTTCTTCTTCAGTCGCACTGCGTCCATGACTTCGCTCAATCACACGCATAGCATTATCAATTTGGCGAATTTTCTGCCGTAAAGGCCGTGGAAACCAGTCCATCTTACGCAACTCATCAAGCATTGCGCCACGTATTCTATTACCAGCATAAGTATCAAAACGTACCCCAATATTAGGCTGGAATTTTCCAAGTGCTTCCATAAGTCCCAAGGTACCTGCACTAATCATTTCATTGAGAGACACCGTTTTTGGAAGCTTAGCTTTAAGACGCAAAGCAAGAAAACGTATTTTGGGAGCATAATGACGCACAATACTTTCTTGCTCTAGCGGCGAAAAGTCGCACCAAGAAGAATG
>CAYJDL010000215.1:0-3336 GCA_964368885.1 uncultured Desulfovibrionaceae bacterium
AACGACCAAAGACATAATGCACCTCCTTAGGGATTTAAGCTGTACTTTTTCTATAGCAATGCGTGTGCCAAATTTTATTTATTCTTATTTTACAGTGTGTTATGTTTTTGCGTTTTGGAAAGAGGCAAAAAATGTAGGTAAAAATGACTGTTTTTACCCATAAATTCAGGAAGAGTTTTCCTGTTTTGATGTAAGCAAAGAGCAAAGCATTACTTAAGAGATGAGGGAAATTGTGCAAAATTCAAAGCTTTTCCTTAGAAAAAAAGAATAAATCGGCGTTTCCATAAGTATTTTATATAAATTTCTTGCATTTATTATTTTTCTAATTAGCTTATATTACAAGTAAAAATAATTTCATTATATTGACTTTGATAAAAAAAGATGATTTATTTATGTTTATGCAAATATACTTGAAGGTAATTGCTTGCATTTTTATAAAAAATCATTCATCTTTAGTCATTGACTATGCGCCTTATGTTAATGACCTTTTTAGAATCATTGCGTTAAAGTGGGCTGAAATTGCCATATACCACTTACTGTTATTTTCTATGTTATTTCAAGTGGTAATCTAATGAATGGTTGTAAATTAATTGTTATTTGTATATTTTGGTAAGGTTTTTTTCAAAATGCGCTCCACTTTCAGCAATGTGGTAAAACTACTGAAAATTTTTATCCAAAAGGATTTTTATGACTGTTGAACATATTAATGATATTCCACTTGATTCGGCTGCTGTCGAGTCAAAATCTGAAAAAACTTCACGTAAGGTGTCTACAAGAAAGCGTAAAGTTAGTTTAGAAGAATATACTTCAAACAAGGAAAAAAGAAAGACTCGTACCAATCGTACACGCAAACAAACTAATACATTAGCGCAACCCTCAGCTCTTGTAATCCCATCAGAAAAGAAAAAAACGTCAAGGACTAGACGTGCATCTAAGTCAGTTGTGTCTAAATCGCCTTCCCAAGCAAAAGAAGAAAGCACAGTAGATATTCTTGTGGAAACTATTAATAATTTTCATAGTTTATCTGAATACGGTTACGAGCAAGAAAGTACGATGGTGTCAGAAGAAAAACCACTTTTAGCAAAACAGAGTGGGTCATCTAACCCTAAAAATAATAAGCCCGCCCTTGCCAAACGTGGACGTAGAAAAAAAGTATCTATAGATTTTGGTGAAGATAATGCTTTACAAAATTTTGACACTCAGGATGCACAAGAAAATAATTTGAAAATACTGTCTGTTACGACAAGACATCATGAGCAAGAAAAGCTTAAAGACTTTCGACATGCTAAAACTGCATTAGAACTTAATGCTCAAAGTCAAATAGATATTTTTGATAGTTTTTTATCATATGATTTTCCTCAGGAGGAACAATACTCTGAGCTTAAAAATGAAAAAGACCTTGATATTGCGCATGAATTTAGTGGCGGTATTGTAGATAATTTTTTTGCTTTAGCTGCCGAAACTTTATTAAAAAGCGACTCATATACAATAGATAATGATACTTTAAATAAAGAGCCAAAATTCGAAGAGCATAGTCTTATTAATGAAGAAAATGAGAAAAGTCCGGAAGGTAAAAATCGTCCCAGCCGTAGGGGGGGGAGGGGAAAGCGTGGAAAAAAACGTGCTTTAACTACACCCTCTTTGGCAGAGCAAAAAAATGATGATGTTTTGGATGATTTTGAAAGTAAAATAAGCATTGATGAAGATGTTTCCCAGCTTCAAATTGTTACTGATCAGGATATTATTGATAAACCTACTCCTCGTGGGCTTGGGACAAAAAAAGTTGACAGTACCAACGTTCGTAAAATGTTTATTAGTATGGTACAAGGCGAACAAGTGGAAGTTGCCTTGGTTGAAGCTGGGGTTATTCATGAATATTATTTAGAAATGCTTCATCAAGTAAAAACAAAAGGTAATATATATAAGGGTATTGTTAATAATATTGATGTTAATTTGCAAGCTGCTTTTATAAGTTATGGAACCAACAAAAATGGATTTTTGCAAATTGATGAAATTCATCCTGAATACTATCAGGCTCACCTTGAAGATTTAAAAGGAAAAAAATTCCCCCCCATTCAAAAAATTATTAAGCCTGGACAAGAAATACTTGTACAAGTTGTTAAAGAACCTACAGGAAATAAAGGAGCTTTTCTTACAACTTGGCTATCTTTACCGGGGCGTTTTTTGGTTTTAACTCCAGGGCAAGAGCAAATTGGAGTTTCAAGAAAGGTAGATAGCGATGAAGAAAGAACACGTTTACGCAATCTTATGACAGGTATTGATCCTGGGGCAGGGCTTGGAGTTATTGTACGTACTGCCAGTGCCGGCACTACTAAAACTACTTTAAAAAGTGATTTACAATATTTAAAAAGAGTATGGCGAGAAATACGCAAGCGTGGTTTAAATGAGGATGCACCAGCATTGCTATATAGAGAGTCCGGTCTTGCAGAACGTGCTATAAGGGATTACTTGACCGATGATGTGGTGGAAGTTTGGGTTGATAGTATACAAATAGCTGATAGTTTACGAGAAACTTTGGCTTTGCTGTTTCCTCGAAAAAAAGAATTGGTGCGTATGCATGCCGATGTGCGCCAAACTTTATGGGAACGCTTTAATATGCAAAGACAGTTGGAGCAAATTTATTCCCGTGAGGTATTGCTTCCATCAGGCGGGCGTCTTGTTTTTGACCAAACAGAAGCGCTTATGGCTATTGATATTAACTCAGGTAAAATTTCTGGTAAGGGTAACTTTGAGTCCATGGCCTTAAAGACTAATCTTGAAGCTGCCGAAGCCATCGCAAGGCATTTAAAGCTAAGAGATATTGGTGGGCAAATTGTCATAGACTTTATTGATATGCGTGATAAAAATCATGTGCGTGAAGTTGAAAAAACCTTGCGCAATGCCATGAAAAATGATAGAGCCAGACATGATGTAGCTCGTATGTCATCTTTTGGTTTATTAGAAATAGTACGTCAACGCACAGGTTCATCTGCTCTTGCCATCTCTATGGAACCATGCCCACATTGTAAAGGCACAGGCGCAAGGCGCAATTTAGAATGGCAAGCCTTACAAGCTTTATGCGAAATGGAGCGTAAGGCTCGCAGTGCTCAAGGCGGAAAGTATACTTATGAAACCTCCTTTACCGAACTTGCTTTGTATTTGCTTAACCATAAACGTCAGCGCATTGCCGAGCTTGAAGAACAGTTAAAGGTTCGCATTGAAGTGCGAATGAGATAGAAAATTTGTAAGGAAACGCTGTTTTAATCATTGCTTGAGGGGGGGAAGGGCGACTTTTGCGTCATTCTCAGAATTTTGGGCAAAAATTTCCCTTCCCCC
>CAYJDL010000216.1:0-3310 GCA_964368885.1 uncultured Desulfovibrionaceae bacterium
GATACTCTCGAGCAACTAAAACTTGCCCTAAAATTTCCCCATGGGTCATATTTCGTTCAAAGCCCATGCTTCCCGTACTGCAAAAGGTACAGCCCATGGCACAACCTACTTGACATGAAAGACATTGAGTTAAACGTGTGGATCCCGAGCGTGAGTGAGAGGGTATAAGCACCGTTTCAACTTGCGCACCATCGCTAAGGGTAAGTAAAAACTTTACGGTTCCATCTTTACTTTCGGCAATAGTATTAACTTTTGGCCATGTAATATGTGCAACTTGCGCAAGCTTTGCTCTGGTTGATTTGGAAACATTGCTCATGCTCTCAAAATCACGGGCCATTTTTTGCCATAACCACTGCCACACTTGAACTGCCCTGAATTTTGGTTCGCCCATGTCAAGCATTAAGGCTTCTAGTTCAGGAAAAGGTAGGGATAATATATCTATCATAATTAACTATTTTAAAAGACGAATTTTAGCGTTATGCCTATTTAGGCTTTGCGGTGCATATTTGACTCATACTTGTCCCCTAAGGGAAACATGCAATACCAAACTTTATTAGAAATGTAAAATAATAAGAAGTGCTCACTAATCGTAAGATAGATATTAGGTAAGTTGGAGTTTTTAAAAATATTATACCTCTAATTTGTCTATAAACACTATCCATTTGAAAAGAAATATTTTAAAAAAAATCTAAATATTTGACAACAAAAAACTAATATGAAACAATTAGCCCAATTCAATTATTCTAAACTAAAAAAATATTATAAACCAAGATATAAATGTTGGTATGTTTATATCTAAAGATATTGTTTTTAAACTTTTTTAAGGAGTTACTACATGTCAAATCTTGATTTTACTGAAGATAGTAGAACTATTAGCCAATCCGGCTCTTTCAATATTACTTTTCCTAGTGAAGGACGTTTAGTTCTTGCTTGTAAGGATAAAAACGGTATAGTCTCTTATGGTACTGTCAGTGGTAATACTGTCACATTTGCGATGGACCATGGAACTTTTGTTGTAACACTTCCAAACCCAACTGCAAGTAATGCAGGAAAAGAAGTTAGCATTCCATATAGATTCACCCTTAATGGCAATCATGATGAAGTGCAATCCCTAGAAACTAATGCCACCTTGCACCGTAATTTTAGCTTCATTGCGCAAACTCAACCTGATGGGCAAAACGGCTATGGCTATGAAGATGTGCCTGAGAGTGATTATGTTGATATAAGCATTGAAGTAAAAGGAACCAATGATTTACCTACTATTGCAATCTTACAACAGACTGATAGTACAGTGGATCTACGTGAAGAAAATGATTCACAAGCCAGCGGTAAAATTTTATTTGATGATATAGACGGTGATGCGCTTACACTTACAGTAAAAGGCTTTGACGAGTCAGAAGGTACTATTAGTACTAAAGAGCCGGAAGTGCCTGTGCTAATTTCAGAAGATCCGATCGCACCGGATGAAGGCGGCAGTCAACCGGGTGACGGCGAACAAGCACCGGCTGAAGGCGGCAATGAATCCGTTGTAGTTCATGGTAAGTATGGTGATATACAAGTATTTAAGAGTGGTTCTTATGATTATGAAATCACAAAGGAAAAACCGACTGAACCCGAGAGGCCTTTGGTGCCTGGCGAAGATGCTTCTGTTGGTGACATAGAAGAATATTTCACAGCCCTTGCCAAATATGATGAAGCCTTTGCCGCTTATGAAATAGCCCTTGCCCAATATGAAGCTGTTTCAAAGCTTACCGAAGGACAAAAAGTTTTCGAAACTTTCACCTTAGAAACCGCAGATGGTTCACAAGATAGTAGGGGCAATGACGCTATTGTCAGCAAAACCCTTACTTTCACTATTTATGGCACAAATGATGCACCCACTATTGAAAACTTCGGTGGCTATGGTGGTGCAGATTCTATTTTCATCAATGAAGATTTTATAGGTTTCGTGAAGGGTGCGGATGCTGAAACTGCTGATAGTGCCTTAAAGTATGTCTTAGTCAATGACATTGGCACAGCATACACAGGAAAAACCAGCGGTACTACTACCACCTACACCTCCGAATATGGTGTGGTAACCTTACAGCGTGTAGTGGAAAGTGATTTTGCATCAACTGAAGATTTTGAAGCTAATGAATTTGGTCAGAAAATTAAATTTGAGCCAAATTATGCCCATCCTGCTCTTGCAGCATTAGATGCCGATGAACTCTTTACCTTTCCTTTCAAAATAGAAATACGTGATGCCCAAGGACTTGGAACTACACAAACCCTTAATTTACAAGTCTTCGGAAAGACAGAAGTTGACCCCGTTGATACTAATACTCTGTCAGACTATGCCAAAAACGACTCTATACATTTTGAAAGACATGATATAACCGACGATAGCCTCATAGATGCAGGTGTTGGGCGTGATAAAAGTGGTGTTGACATTTCTCTTGATTCCCCCCATACCGCCTATGCAGGGGATTTGACCGCTTCCGGAAGCTTCACTGTGGATGCTGAAGAGAGCTCTTTTACCATTAGCAAATATGTACTCTTTGATGCTAATGGGAATGAAATTGCCGGAACCACCAGCGGCACTCGTTCCATCTATCAAACAGAAGTTGGCACTGTTACCCTTACACGCACAAATACCGGCGTGACTTATTCCATAAGTGCGGATAGAAACAGTGATGTTTTACAAGCTCTTGACCATAATGACGGCTTGACGGTGAAATTCCAAATTGCCGCACAAGATACAGCAGGCTATATTTCAACACCATCCGATCTAGGCTTCAACTTCACAGGCACTAACGAAGCCCCTGTGTTGACCATTGTTAAAGATTATAATGATGTCACCGTGGATGCAGACCCATATGCTCATGATAACACTGCCACTGGTAAGATAGTCATAGATGATGCCGATGCCGGTGATCACTTTATGAATCAAACCTTAACAGGTAGTGCTAAGCTTGTTCCGGATGTAGAAGCTACCGAAGCCGGCAGTGAAGATCCGTCTGAAGGCATTGTTCTTGTCATTGAAGGTAAATATGGTAACTTCACCATATTTAGCAATGGCACTTATGAATATAAGCTGGCTACTGCTGAGGAAGGCGGGTCACAATATGAAGACCTTAAAGCACTTGGCAATGATGTTAAAGCCACAGAAACCTTCACCGTTACCACTACCGACAGATTTGGTGCGTCCAATTCTAAGGATATTGCCTTTACCGTCATTGGCGATAATGATAAGCCGGAAGTAGCGGAAGAAGCAATTGGGTTATTCTATATCGAAGCCGGTGTGGGACGTGATAAAGATGGTGATATCATT
>CAYJDL010000217.1:0-2136 GCA_964368885.1 uncultured Desulfovibrionaceae bacterium
TAGCAAGTTGTTCTAAACTAAATTGCCCGCATAAAGACGAGCCTTTAAGATTGCTAAGTTTCATTGCCTCATTGCCAAGGGCTACATCCTCAGGGCCGCCAAAGAAAAATGTTTTATATCCTTTATGAGAAAGTGATTTAGCAAGATTGGCAAAAAACTGCACTGATGGGCGTTTTTCTCTTTCGCTAGCACCTACAAAAATACCTATTGTATTGTTTTTTGCTTCATTATTAGCTTTCATTCCCCATTGAGGCACACTTGCATTTTGGATATGGTCTAGAAGATAAAGATCACTCCAATGAAAAAGATTGTATTGATTGTTATGAACAATACTTGCACGGTATAAAGGCCAATTTCCACCAATATAAGTTAAATTATTTTGTTTGTAAAAGCCATAACGTTGCTCTGTTTTAACTTGTCCGGCTAATATCATAGCATCTTCACGATGGCTAAGATTTATAACGCATTGATAAGTTTGAGATTTTAGTTGAGCTGCGGCAGATGGGGGGAAGAAAATAGTATGCGGCGCAAGACGATAAAAATTTGAAAAAAAAATTTCTTCAGCTACGGTCCAAATGGGATTGTTAGGATATTTTTTCTGTAATAATGCCATAAGGGGAAAGCTTAAAATAAGATCGCCCATGCGCTGCATTTGTAATACAAGAATAGGTTTTTGCATGACATCTATCCTTTAGCCATGACGTTTACCATATATATTACGCATATTTTTAAGTATGCTTTGTATGCGATGAGCCCAGGTATGTTCACTTAAAATACGCTTGCGAGCTTTAGCAGTAATAGCTTCTCTTTCTTTGGGATGGGCAAGGTAATAACGAATTAACTCCGGTATTTCATCGAGTTCAGTGTAAAAAATAATTTCTTTATGTGGTTCAAGTAAGTTATCCATTTGCTCACGCCAATCGGTTAGAACAAAGGCATTACAAGCTGGAGCATCAAAAATACGTTGATTTACTGCGCCTTTCATTTGCTTGCTTGTGCAGTTAAAATTAATATTGGAAAGAGGATAAAATTTTGGAAGTTCATCATAATAGCTTAAGGCAGTATGGAATCTAAATTGATGTCTTTTATCTTTAAAAAGTGTATGCCAGCCATCATCGCCAACAATAAGCGGTGAAAATTCAAGAATTTTTTCAACGCAAGATGAGCGATATATGCGGGTTGCTTCCCAAGTAAGAGCAGTTTCGTAGCCAAGTTTATTTTCATTAGTATCAATTGTTTGATATAATTGATATTCTTTAGGAGCGTGGTTTTGTAAAAACTCCACAACAGAACGCTCTTGGCAAAGGTTAAAACTTTGAGCGGTTTGAGTAAAGTTCTCTAAAATTTGATCAGGCAAAACGCTTTTTGCAAGTTTTTTTTCAACTTTATAAAGCATGGAATTACCGACAAAAGAAACTTCACTTGCCCAAGACTTTTTGCCCTGATTATTTGGAGAAAATAGCTTAGGATTTGTGCCTAAGGGAAGATAAAAAACGTGGGGGAAGCCTATATTATTTAGGGATTGTACATTATCTGCATCCCATGTGAAAAGAGTGACCCAAGGGCTTTTAAGATTTTGATAACTATGCACAATAAGATGTGGATTATCCACAAACCATGAAGCCAAGGGCATTTGTAGCTGCTCCAATAAATTCATCAGTACGCCTTCTCGGTCAATACCTAGATGATTTAAAGTGAGCAAGAAATCTGGTTGGAACTCTAAAACAACATTAAGCAAGGTTTTAATAAACTCGCTGCTTGCAATGCATTCATCTGGAATGGTAAGTAACTGATGTTCTATGCCTAAACTTGCGCAGGCATGGGCTAATTCGCCCATAAGAAAGTATTTACTGGTAATAAGCAAAATTCTTACTTTTTCTTGCGTAAATTTTGGTTTACGTACTTTATCCCAAAAGTTTACATGTTGACTTGCGTGTAGTTGTTCTCGTAAAAAACTATACCAGTCCTTATCAAAACGTAAATAAAATGGATGCGAAATAGAGATTAAGGGAAGTGCGCCATGTTTGGTTTGCCAATAGGTAATTTGCCGTAATACTTCCTGAGTATCTTTGCTATCAATCCAAAAAATTTGCGCTAATTGTTCAGGGCTAAGCTTTTCTTGCAAAAAAGATTGAA
>CAYJDL010000217.1:2146-3295 GCA_964368885.1 uncultured Desulfovibrionaceae bacterium
TAGCTATGGGGCCGGAATATTTTTCACATAAAGTTAAAAGACCATAGCCAAAGCCAATGCCTAAAAAAACAGGCAAGCCATCTTTGTAGTTAATGTTTTGTAGTGTGCGCTCTTCTCTTACTCTTCCACCGGAACCAAGCATGTAGAGAGGATTTTGTGATGGACGTTTAACTACAATATCACCATGATTTTCTATTTCTATATATTCAATTGTTTTCATAGTTTCTTTTTTGGGGTGTAGGGTGAGCAGATAATTTGATCTTCAACTAAAGAAAAAATTACCTGACGTAGTTCTTTTTCCACTAATAAATACTCTTGTCCGATTGCAATTTCTACGCCAGGGTAAACAATGCCCATGACTATTATTTTACAATGCTTATTATGTTCTTCATCAATATGTACTTTATCTAAAAGAGCCTGACGAAAAGTTAAGAGGCGTTCTTTCCTTCTGGATTGTTTATAAAGTTTTTTAGTTAAATCATTGGTTTGAGGGTCTAAATGACCTGCAACAGCATTTAAATGATATAAAGAGTGTCTTAGCTCTTCTAATTGCTCATCTATACTTTCTAAGCGACGAATATATCGTGGATTATACCCTAAAAAAATGCGAGTGCTGCTTTTAGCGTGATTGCCTACATGTTCACCAATAAAAACCCCTTGGCGACCATGTAAAGTTCCACCAACAAGGCGTCCCTTAATTAAGGCATTGCGTCCGACATATAAGGTGCTGTGAAGACAGTTTTTTTCTACAGTGATATTTCCTTTGCTTTGCATTACTACCCTTTCGGCAAAGCCAACACGTATATCTTGTTGAGCGTTTAATAAACAATTATTTCCGCTGCCTTTGCTAACTCCACCTACTATTTGTAGATTTTTATTAGCACGAACTTTAGCTCCTTTGACCATTCCAGTAATTAAAACATTGTCACCATAAACTTCAAAACCTGTGCGCACATTACCTGCGATGGCTGTATCTCCGGTAAAAATAATATTTCCAGTATGAAAACTAACATCACTATGTATTTTTAAAGTCGATAATACAGAAATTTTACCCTGTTCGTAGGTTACATAGCCCTTGGTGGAGGCTAAAAGACGATGTGGATTTTGCGCATCAATATATGTATTTTGCCCTTGAGGAAAAATAGGCTC
>CAYJDL010000218.1:0-3240 GCA_964368885.1 uncultured Desulfovibrionaceae bacterium
CTTGATGGGTCTAAGCATTTTTTTACACCGGAAAATGTAGTAACTATTCAACGAAATTTGAACTCAGACATTATGATGGTTTTAGATGAATGTGTAGCTTTTGGTGCAGACTATGCTTACACCGAAAAATCCTTAGAATTAACAACTAGATGGGCTAAAAGAGCACGTTTGGCCTATCCTGCCGGAACGGCGCATAATTTGCTTTTTGCCATTACGCAAGGTGGTTTTTTTAAGGATTTACGCAAGCGTTCAGTAGAGCAATTATGCTCTTTAGACTTTGATGGCTTTGCTATTGGCGGCTTAAGCGTGGGTGAAAGCAAGGAAATGTTGATGGACTTTCTTTATTATACAGCTCCCTTACTGCCTGAGGATAAAGCTCGTTATCTCATGGGCGTTGGCACTCCCCTTGATATTGTCAATGGGATTGCCGCTGGCATTGATATGTTCGATTGTGTTTTACCAACCAGAAACGCTCGTAATGGAACTTTGTATACTTCTCTTGGAAAAATAAATATTAAGCGCAAAGAATTTGCAGAGGACGATACTTGTCTTGATCCTGCTTGTCAGTGTTATACATGTAGAACCTTTAGTAAAGCGTATTTACGCCACCTTTATGTTAGCCATGAAATATTAGCTTATAGGTTAAACTCTTTACATAATTTAACTTATTTTTTAGATACGGTTCGCCGTGCTCGTATGGCTATTGAATCTCATGAATTTGCAACCTTTAAAGCCCAAATGGAAGCTATTTACCCTGAAGAAGTTGTTTTATAGTAGCATCCTATGAGGAAAGAAAAATCATGTCCACTCAGGAAGATGTAAAAAATGATGCACCTGCGCTAATTGATTCAGACAGTAGCAATATTCCAAACCTTATTATTGCTCCTGTTAACGTGGATCTTATTGTTCAAGATTCTCTGCTTAATATGCCAGCTCAGCCTGATGAGCGATTCTTGCAGGGGCGTATTTTTGATATTAGACAAAGGCTTATAGCTCAGCTGATGCAAGATAGCCTTGTACCGGAAGACAATGTACAGACCTTGGATCAACAAGACATATCACTTACCCAAGAAGATTTGTGGCGTGACATGCTCCCTCCCTTGCTTTTGCCTACAGTACGTCGCATCGCCCTTTTTTCGGCTTGGCGTTCAGCTTTGTTGGCTATCTTAGGATTGATTTTAGGTTTTGCCCTAGGGCAAGCCTTGCTTGCTGTTGAACTTTTTACTGTATTTACAAGCTCAGAAGAAACGGTACAGACAATGCAAAGGCTACAAACTACGCATGGTACAAGTATCACTATTATTTTTGGTCTGCTTGGAGTTATGGGTAGCTTATGGTTGTCTGAATATTTTATTCAAGCCAAGAGTCGAGAAAGTATATCATTTTTCGGTAATAGATATCGTTGGAAACCCTTTACACGTTTTGCATCCATTACATGGTTTGGTATTTTGGTTATAGCCCTGGTGCATGATGTATTTAATGCCAGTATGGGACCTTTAAAAATGGTACAAACCATAGGCGTTTTCTTAAGTACAGGTCAAACGTTACCGTTTTTTAGTAATGTTTATGGACTATTGCTCTTTACCTTTCTTTTTGCAGCTTTCTTAAAAAGACCGCTTTACTTTGACCATCAAGACTTTGAAGAAAAATTATATACATCTGCACAACAGTGGTGGGCAGGTGCACGCTTAATTGGTCCATTATTATTTGAAAATATTAAATTAAAAAATGATCCTACTAAGAATGCTTGGAAAAAAGTAGGTAGAGAGCTCTATTCATTGGCAGGTGAATTACCTCATGCTCGCCAGCTTTGGTTGGAGGATCGTCTACGTCGCCTTGGTATTGAAGCTACCAGAGAACCGGGTAAACTACTTTGGTCAGTAGAAATGAGCGATCGTTATACTGCTCTTGGGCATATTGACCTTGGCGATGCCTGTTATGTGGATGAACCGCCGCTTTTGGAAAATGGTTTGCTAGTGCGCAAGGGAACAGTTCGTAAGGTAAGGAAATAGTATGCAAAAACATAATCGTGTCATGGCGATGGATCTAGGAACAAGTAATACTTGCATTGCCGCTTGTAATGCTAATCTTAACGATGGTGCCGTTACTGTTATTAAACCCGAACAATGGCATAATCCTGCCCTTGGCGGGGCAATCCCTACCTTAGTGCTCTATAAAGATGGTGAACCTTTTTTAATTGGTTCTGCTGCTGAATATGAATTTGGCGAAGCCGGAGATGAAGAGCGTAGGCATTATAAGTTACGTAGCCAATTTAAACCTGATATTGCTGTTAATGAAGATGCTAAGCAATGTATGATGGATTTTTTACGTCTTTTAAGAGAAAGAGTTCCACAGTTGGCTACATTAGATTCGTCACCCCAAGGTGTAGTCAAAAGTGCGCAAATAGATTTGTCGTCATCGGGTGAAAAAATTGAGCTGATTGACCAAATTAAGGCAAGCAATAAAGAAGTTGAAAGCAAGGTTGACTTGAATAAGGTTGACTTAAGTAAAAGAAGTAATGAAATAACTAAAACCTCGTCCGAACAAGAAAGCACTCACATCTTGGTCGGTGTGCCCTCACAAGCTGAAAATCATTACCAGCAAGTTTTGCGTCAATGTTTACATGATACTGGCTGGTATAATGCACAATTTTTACGTGAACCTATGGGGGCATTGCTTCATTATATAGCCAATGGTGCCTTACCTCCTTCGGTAGCTGCTAAGGGAGTTTTAACAGTAGATTTTGGAGGCGGAACATGCGACTTTGCTTACTTACGACGTGCCGATGTAGTTGGACGTTATGGTGATATGCTCTATGGGGGCAGACTTTTTGACGACCTTTTTTATCAAATTTTGCTTGAACGCAATGCAAGCCTTGAAAAACAATTACAAAAGCAACACAATACTTACTATGTTCATTGGGTAGCATGTCGCAGAGCTAAGGAAGAGTTTTCTACAGCCATGCAAATAGACCGAGACCAAAGTATAACCATTCGTATTCGCTGGTCTTATTTTGACGGTCGTAATGTTCAAGAATGCTCTGCTTATATTGAGCATTTTACATGGGCAGAGTTTATGGAAAGGGCAGGGCGATATGTAGCAAGTCCAGACTTTTTAAGTTCACTGCAAGAACATGGCGCAAGAGCTGGGCTTTCTGTGCGTGGGCAGGGGCTTTTACAAGGTAAACAAACTGATTTAGTATCTTGGTTTGAAGACTGCTTCCTTGAAACTATAAAAAAT
>CAYJDL010000219.1:0-3237 GCA_964368885.1 uncultured Desulfovibrionaceae bacterium
ATAAGAAGTGTTTGTATATGGAGTAAGAACTGATTTTGTCATAAGCTCTTACTCCAAAAAGAAGTGAAAGGGAGTGTTATATTGATAATCTATAATTAATTATTCATTGGGAATACGACTCGTACAAAATTCCTTAAGTTGTCTTTAGGAGGAGCTTTGGTCTTTTCTTTGGCTAAATAGCTAATCTGATTGTAAACATTTTGCACCTGTATTTGCATCTTTTCTTCTCCATCACTTTTGCGAATCTGAAGTCCATTACGGTGTAAATCAAAAACTCCATTGGTGGTATGGCAATGATGCACGCAACCACTTACATCTACTCCCAAAGCTCTTCCCCAAGCAGCCTTTGCAGTTGTAAATATGTGTCGATATGAACGCACCTTCTGCCCATCAAGATAAAGCACTATGTGGTAATGAGGATGAGTGCTATTGTACTGTTCCATGGTCCAGGTGTATTGCGGATCTAAACCTTGCCTTTTGTATTTTTTAACAATGTAAGCAATGGTTGTTGAAATATAGTAATTGCTTAGAACAAGAGGAAAGTTCTGAGGAAAATGTAAATCAAATCGAATAACTAGAGTCTTACTGTGTTTACTTACATAGTAAACAAGTTGTCTTCCTAATGCATCAAGAATCTCATCTCTGAACTGAAACTCTTCTGGTAATGAAAGCAGTGTGATGTCAATCATAATAAACTCCTATTACAATGTTATGTATGTTTAATAAGTAAACTAATATAGCTACTGTTGTATTCTTTGTCTTCTATCTATTCTGCTACTACTAGTTTATGTTTCTATTGCTTATAGCTTGTTCTTATATAAGAGTTTAATAATATTTATGTATTACATAACTCCTAGTTAGAATTTCTAAATGTGATGTTGATATGCACCGAAAGCTTTGTGTATAGGCAATCTTTTTTTGTATAATATACTGTCCGAATTAACTTTTTACATGATTATGATTTCATAGCTTGTTCAATCCATCTGTAAGACGTTACGGCTTATGGATAACAAAGAGCTATTATTCAGGTGTGAATGTGCGGAGAAACTATACTAGATTACTGTGTTATATGTGCATGCGGTGATAGAGTACATAACTCGTGGCAGTGTAGAAATCAGTGGATATCATTGTTCTGAGAGAGACATATACAGAATATTTCGCTCGAAAAATACTTTCTTAACATTTGCCCTACAAAGAAAGTGAAAAAGTGTTTATTATCAACATATTTTCAAAAAATTTCCAACTTTCCACACTTTCCAGGAGGGCGTTTATGAGGGTATTTATACGTTTTTTTATCACGTTATTTACTTGTTTTCGGTTTAATTCATGGACGACGATAGTTGCTAAAACCTTATGCCAAAAAAATTTCACAGCAACATATATTCATCTTGACGTAGTTACTTTTTGTCGTTACTTTTAGACTATGCAATTTGAATGGGATGAAAACAAGCGAAGGAGCAACATAACGAAGCACGGCATAGATTTTGTGGATGCCGCACTTATGCTTGCCGAAACGCCTTTTATGGCAGAAGACAGCCGACGTGACTATGGTGAAACCAGATGTCATGCTCTTGGAGAGTATAACAACCTTGTTCTGCATGTCACTTTTACCATCCGTAAGAATGTATTTCGCATTATATCTGCTCGACGAGCCAATGCACGAGAAAGGAAGGGTTATGAAGAACTCAGTAAATATGACCGATAGTCTGTCACTTGACGACATACGCAAGCAAACATCTCAAAGCGATTGGGAGCGTGTAAAGGCAATGAGTGATGCAGAAATTACCGCAGCGGCAGAAAGTGATCCAGACGCACTCCCTCTTGATGATACTTTTTTTGCTTTTGCCAAGAGAATGCCACCGACACAGTTGGTCAAAGAGAACAAGCCTCAAGTCACGCTACGTGTAGATGCGGACGTTTTAGCGTGGTATAAGTCTTTGGGTAAGGGCTATCAATCCAAAATGAACTCCGTGCTTAAGGCTTATGCTGAAATTCACGCACACAAATGATACAATGGTTATTAATCATGTTACGCTGTACCGGTTCGAGTCCGGTACACGGAATATAACTCATAACACACAAAAAATCGCTTGACAAAAGTGTGCCACAAATGTAGACACAAAGTAGGGGCTAAGAAAAAATTTATATTTTAATCACAGAGACTTGTGACAACTTGCATTCAGGGAGTGCCTTTTCCCGCCCTCGGCACCAATTCACCTTATTTTACAAGGTAAAAATAGCCCTAAGTTCTTATAAATTAAGAATTTAGGGTTTTTTCTTGTGTCATACAATATCACCTATTTTGGATCTTCACCAAAAACAGGGGCAAACATATTTGATACGTTATTTCTAACTTGCCCCCTTCTTTGAGGAAGAGCACATTGTACCGTTAGCCACACAAGTTATAGAAATATTGAAGGAACTGCAAGAATTTGCAGGGCACAATGAATTTATCTTCCCCAGTATGCGAGCTAATTCTGCTCCCATCAGCGACATGACACTTCTCTCAGGGTTACGCCGCATGGGTTATGGCAAGGATGAGATGACCGTACACGGCTTTAGAAGCATGGCCTCAACTTTGTTAAATGAGCAAGGCTATAATCGTGATTGGATTGAGCGCCAACTGGCGCACAGCGAAAGAAATGGAGTTCGTGCTGCTTATAATTATGCTGAATATTTACCGCAACGCAAGCAAATGATTCAAGGATGCTAGTGCGATAAAAAAACGTACTCTTTAAAACAAAAGTCATTATATATGACAATACTTAATCAATAATGAGAACTGTATGAAATTTAATAAAATAGACATGCTACACTGGAATAGAAAAGGAACATATTTACATTTTCTTAACGATATTCCTTGTACTTATAGTATGACAGTCAACTTAGATATAACAAAATTTTTAGCTGAAACAAAAGAAAGAAAAATTAAATTTTTTCCAAGCATATTGTATGCTATCAGCAAAATTGTGAACAATCATAATGAATTTCGTATGGATTTAGATGAAAATGGCAATCTTGGCTATTACGAAATTTCAAACCCTTGCTTCACTATTTTTCATAAACAAACAGAAACATTTACAAATATTTGGACAGAATATTTGGATGACTTTTATAATTTTTTGCAAAACTATACTGAGGATATGAATATTTATGAAAAAGATTCCATTAACTCAAAACCTATAAAATATAAAAATAATTTTAATGTTTCTGTAATTCCATGGACAAGCTTTACAG
>CAYJDL010000220.1:0-3219 GCA_964368885.1 uncultured Desulfovibrionaceae bacterium
TTAGCGCAGTTAAGCCTGTTTTACCACCTTCAGCTATGCCACTAGCACTTTCAACATATACAGCAACTGTAGCTGTTCCCATGATGGCACCGGAAGTTGTACCTATAGCATCTGCCATGAAAGCTTGCTTAAGGTTTGGAACTTCGCCTTTTTCACTAAGAAGACCTGCTTGGCTTACAAGCCCAATTAGTCCGCCCATAGTGTCAAAAAGATTAGCAAATAATATAGCAACCACAATTAAAAGCATATCGAGTGACAAAGCACTTTGCCATTCAAATTGCATAAAAGTTGGTGAAAGGCTTGGTATGGTAAATAGTTTAGAGGCGTCAAAGGCGTCTATATTGGTAATGCCAAGGGGTATTCCTAAAAGCGTTGCAGCGAAAATACCATATAATAATGCGCCTTTAACCTTGTGGCAAAGTAAGATACCCGTAAATATTGTTCCAACAGCAGCAACAATGACGCCTGAATCTTTAAATGATCCAACGGTTACAAATGTAGCCGGATGGTCTACAACAATACCAGCTGATTTTAATCCAATAAAAGCAATAAAAAGTCCGATACCAACAGAGATGGCATGTTTAATGCTTTCAGGCAGAGAGTTGACTATTAACTCACGCAAATGGCTTAAGGTTAAAGCTATAAAGATAACTCCGGCTATAAAAATAGCCGTTAAAGCAAATTGCCAAGAATAACCCATTCCAAGCACAATAGTATAAGTAAAAAATGCATTTAACCCCATACTAGGTGCTAAAGCCAAGGGCAAATTTGCCCAAAGCCCCATAAGTGTACAGGCTATGAAACTTGCCAAAGCGGTAGCTACAAACACTGATGGAATATCCATTCCGGCTTGTCCCAATATACTTGGATTTACAGCTAAAATATAGGCTAAAGTCATAAATGTAGTAAGCCCGGCCAAAAGTTCTGTGCGTATTGTACTTCCACGTTTTGTTATTTCAAAATACTTGTCTATCATTAGGATACTCCTTTTTCCTTTCTCAGCTCCTTTTATAGTAAAAGCTTTGTGTATGCAAGCAGCAAGCATAGCGTGTAACTTGCAAAAGCTGATGTATAATTTTTTTGAAAAAAGTTTTCGACAAAAAAAGAATAAATCAGCATTTACATAATTTCATCGGGCGGACCATAATGCTCTTTTATTTTTTAGTGTCAGTCGCCCAAGGCTTAAAACTTGTCCTTGATGTTCAAAATATAATCCTGCCTGCTTGCCTACAAGCGTAGTTTGTAAACTTTGACCTTGTAGTAATTGACGTATTTTATCGGTACTATCTAGTATAACAGCCTGTTCTGTCGGCTTGTTCGGCATTAATGCCCTACAGCGAGGGTGTAAACGAAGAGTATTGTCGGAAAATTTTCCAAGCATAAAGCCTTGCCATTGCATATTTTTGCCTAAAGTGTTTAAAGCTTTTTGGGCAATAAAGTAAACTGTATCACCAAACAGACCTAACTGACCGTTAGGCAAAAGGGAAATGTCTACACATGCTTTGTCTAATATGGATTGGTCTAAACTATTTTCAATAATAAATAGATTGTTTGTTTCATAATTTATCAACTGTTTAGCACAGTTTTGAGAATTATAAGGCTTTCGAAATTTTGCAATATAAAAACCTTGAGCATTTGAACGCTCACCATCCACTTTTAAAGTCGTTGTGGCAAGTTCCAAACCATTATAATTTTGCGGTTCATCCCAAGTAAAGCCTGCAAATGGTTCTAAGGGAATAAGTTCAAAGCCTAATTCATTTACAGCATAATGAACTTGAGCTTCATTTTCATCAAAATTTGTTGTGCATGTGGAGTAAACCATTTCGCCACCGGGACGTAAAAGCTTCCAAGCTCTTTGCAAAAGCATACGTTGAATGCCTATAAGCGGCTTTACTTTTTCCCCTTGCCAAAGATTAAGTACTTGGGGATTTTTTTTTACTGTACCCCAGCCAGAGCAAGGGGGATCTAATTGAATTAAGTCCCAATTACCGCTATCATTTTCTTGCGTAATATTTGGAATAGCTTGCCCTTCATAAGAGCAAGTTCCAATATTTAGCATATTTAAGTTATGCATATTGACACGCAATGTGGCAAGTCTTGACTTAGATGGTTCATTTCCAAGTACAAAAGAATTTTTACCAAGTAATTGCCCTAAAAATCCCGTTTTACTTCCAGGGCTTGCACACATATCTAGTGCAGATAATACTTTATCTTCAGACACATTTGCTAATGCTAAGGGGGGAAGCATAGACGAGCGATCTTGAATGTAAATATAACCAAAAAAAGCAGCTAAGCTACTGCCCAAGGGTTTTGGTTCATGAGTTAAAATACGACAATATGGTGAAAAAGCATCATTTTCAAAGTCATAGCCCTCTGCTTGCAAAAGAGCTTGCACCAGAGGGATTTGGTCATTAGCGCAGACTAAGCGAAAGGATCGGAGCATAGTTTTCCTATAGATTTTTTTTTAAATTTTAAATTATCAGCATTTCCATTTATACAATGAAGTTTAAAACTTGGTAAAAATATTTACACTAAATTCAATTAAAATATAAGAAAAAAAAATAATTTATGTAATATATTAAAATGTAAAATTTTTTTTAAAAAATTGCAGAAAAAGCAATCAAAAAACTTCTAATAATGGATGCTTGCAAGAAGGGGCATGTATAATGTATAAAAACGTGTCTTGAGAAAAAGTATTCTCAAAGTAAGGAGATTTTTATGAAAATATCACTACGCATTATTACCATAGTTATAGCAACTTTACTATGGGCAAGTGTAGCTTTGGCTGCAAAAAAAATTATGCTGTCCCCATTTGTTGTAAATGGTCCACAAAGCTATTCATATCTTGGACAAGCCGTACCTTCAACCCTTTCCTCAAGGTTAGTGTGGCCTGGGCATGTTGAAGCTGATGTTAGAGCACCATCTAAACCAATACCTAATGCCAACATTGCCGCTCAAGCCCAAAGATCAGCAAATGTTGATTATATTGTATGGGGAACTGTAAGTATTGTTAATAATACAGCAACAATTGACGTATTTCTTCGCAATAAAGCCGGAAAAGTATTTAAACGTAATGTGCAAGGACCGGTTGGTAATTTAATTGGTTCTGTGCAAAATATTGCTAGCGGTCTTAGCAGTGAAGCTTTTGGGCGTAACGCAGCCCCAAGACAAGCTCAAGGTTACAACCCTCCTGCCGGACAACAGTATGGCTCAAATGCT
>CAYJDL010000221.1:0-3208 GCA_964368885.1 uncultured Desulfovibrionaceae bacterium
CACCATCATTACTAATATTTATAATAGTGGTCATACCGTTTCCATTTTCTTCAGAATCCCAGCGTACGCTTGTGTCCTCATTAAAAGTATATCTAGCGCAACTTCGTCTTTCATCACACATTTTATTAATAATAGTTCTAAGTTCAATGGAAAGCTTACTCAATGTTGAAGCAAGTTGTGCTGAAATATCCATATTTTGTTGAGTTTTATCGGCTTGCTCATTGATTTCAACAAGCATTTGCAATGCAGCTTCGGACTCATGGCTTTGGGCTATTGTCGCTTCGGAAATAACTTGAGCACTCTCTACAGAAGTTTGCGTTACGGCACGGATACGCTGTAAGCTCTCGCCTGACTTTTGTGCAAGTTCCGTTGATTTTTGGGTTAACTCCACAGAAATATTTGTACTTGATACGGAATTACGCACGCTTCCTTGAATGCTATTGACGGCTGTTGCAACTTCGTTGGTGGCCTCCATTGTTTTCTCAGCCAATTTGCGAACTTCGTCGGCTACTACGGCAAATCCGCGTCCTGCTTCACCAGCACGAGCGGCCTCAATGGCGGCATTAAGTGCCAAAAGATTTGTTTGATCTGCTATGTCCTTAATAAGATTAAGAATACGTCCAATATTTTCCGCAGAAGTATCAAGATCTTTCATCTCACTGGCAACTGTAGCAGTTTGCTGGGTTACTTTATTAATACATTCAATTGTTTGATTAAGAACATTCATGCCGGCATCTGATTCATTACGAGCAGAGATTGCCGCCTCTTGTGTAGCTGATGCTTCACTTGCCATTTGACGCATGGAATCAGTAATTTGCTGTAAGCTGTTGGTTGAAAGATGCGAGGCTTGAGCCTGATTTTCAGCCATTTTTGATGTGCTTTCTAATTGCTCAACCAGCTTTTCTAATTCCGTGCTTTGTTGGTTGGAAATTTTATTGGCATCGTTAGCAGAAAGATAAATATTATCGTTTAGCTTTTCTATTTGTAACTGTTGTTCATACATATCAGATAGATCGCTGTAAAGTGCAACAGCTCCTATAAGTTTATTATCCATATCACGCAAAGGAGCAGCGTTTATGTTGAAGAATTTTTCTTGCCCATCACGTAAAACAACATGAACTTGTGCATCACGCACAACAGTTCCTTCATTGATGATTTGATCAAGCCTTGTTTTTCTTTCGGATGTACCATAAAGGACGCCGCCTGTTGTGTCACCAAGGCATTCTTCAGTAGAACGAGTTTCGTGCCAACATTCAAGAAACATAGTGTTTACAAATATGACTTTACCTTGTAAATCGCAAATTATGCATGGCATAGTTATGCCGTTCATTAAGGCTTGAGCAAGCCCTAAATTCTTTTTAAGGTCCTTAACCATTTGGTTAAAAGACATGGCAAGATGCCCCATTTCATCGTCTTGGCTAAGCTCCACCGGAACAAATTCACCTTGGGCAATTCGCTTGGCACCAACCATTAGAGTATTTACAGGGCGTGTGATGCTTGAAATAATTAACATGGAAAATACAGGAAATACAATAAAAAACATACCGCCAAGCACTGCAACTGCAACAGCATGCTCTGTGGCAAATCTAAGTATTTCATCTAAAAAAGAGCTGGATTTTTTATCCATAAGATTTTTGGCATCCAGTAAGAGATCTCCCACCGCTGATACATTAGGATATATGTCCTTGGTAAAAATATTTATTGCGGCATCAAAATCATTTGAATTAAGTTTATTTTGTATATCTGAAGCACTAGCGTGAATATTTAAATGCAATGTCTCCAATTTTGAAAAAATTGACCTTAGTTCCGGATGTTCTCTTTCAGCATCACCTTTTGCAGCACTATAAAACCACTTACCAAACTCACAGTCTCTCCCATCTGTGACAACATCAAGCCTAGTTGATTTTTTAGTTAATAAATGCTCCTGAACTTGAAGAGCCCAAAGCGAATGCGTTAAAGAGGCTTGCGTAAAGATTGTTTGTAGTTGTGGGCGTTTTAGTATTTCAGTATTTTTGCCTAGCTGATAAAATCCATGCACGGTAAAGGTTAAACCAAAAGCAAAGGATAATAGCGTAGTACCAGTTAAAATGAGTAACTTATTTCTGACAGAAATGTTTTTCCAAGACATAGCATTCTCCACTTTATTAAGTATACACTGATTTATTATTTTTATAGGGAAACTTCTTGTGGACAAAAAGCCTTTCCAAGACCCCTTAAAAAATAAATAACAATTTTTATATATGAATTTTTAGTTAAAACTACAGTTTAAATTTCAAAAAATTATAAACTAGTTGTTACTTCAACTCTATATTCTATCTATCGGCAATATTGTAACCAAACTTTACAGTAAATTAATATCAGTATCACGTGATTGTTAGAGTATTCACTCATGAATGAAGTTTTTAAAGACATGGACTGCCACGTCGAGTCGTGCAAAATCAAATGTTTAACAAAAAAATGGTTCGACTCTCCTCGCAGTGACTTACGGCAACACGAAGGGTCATTGCGAGAAAAAACGCTCCAAAATTTGCATTAACTGCGGAAATAAAAAGCGTTTTTTCGTGGCAATCCATGTCTTTAAAACTACGTTATACTACTTGACTTATAAAAATCGGAATCAATCACGTGATATCAGCATAGTGAATTGTTGAGGAACTTTAAGGAAACAAAGATTAATTCTTTCTTGGAGGAAAAACTCGAATAATGTTTTTTCAAATGAGTGAGGAGTTTGAGAATGAAGGGAAACTTTTTTGCCTAAAGTTATAAGCTGGTAAAAAATTTCCCTCAAAAAAAAGGGTGGCATTTAGCCACCCTAATTTGATTTACTATTCGTAAGGATTATGCTCAATATGATCAGGTAAAATAACCATCTTCAAAAGCAAAGGCTTAAGGAATGACCATCTGAACGTTGGGTTTGCATGTTCATACTCTTCCACGATGTCACGAACAGCATCCCAGCAGTTATGGCAAGGACAAATAACAAGGGAAGCACCAGTAGCTTTAATTTGAGCTAATTTAGGCTTAAGGGCAATATTACGCTGCTTGCGATAAAGCCCAACCCCGTTAAATCCACCACCGCCGCCGCAACAATAGTTATGATCGCCGCTTTCGGACATTTCTCTAAAAGCACCCGGCTTGCAAATATAGCTAATTATTTCACGAGTATATTTACCAAGACCATGGTTACGAACATAGTTACAAGAATCTT
>CAYJDL010000222.1:0-3202 GCA_964368885.1 uncultured Desulfovibrionaceae bacterium
AAAGTGGTAACACCATCAACGACGGTTGCACCATTTATCTTAACTGTTCCGTTATTTGTTAAATTACCTGAAATGCTACCATTTTGTAGATTTAGAACACCGCTAGCACTGTTGATTGCATTACCTTGAACAAGTATATTATTAACACCTGCGAGAGTAAGAGTGCCAGAGTTATTCATACTACCATTAACACCACCAATAATTGCAGTTCTTCCAGTGGCAAAGTCACCGCCGTCAGAGTGCGTGTTATCATTTCCAAGCACCACACTGTTTGGTATATCTGTACCAGTTTGAATATCTTTAAGATAGATGCCTGCAGTGCTAATGCTCACATTTTCTAGTTGTAGCGTGCCTCCGCTAACAATTCCAGTTAGTAGGTCGCTATAATTAGCATAAGTCATTGAACCAGACTGCCCTGTAAGAATAAGCCTGCCAGCATTGTCAAGCTGTTTTTGTACATTACCTTTTAACCACTCACTAGCTGTAAGAGCTCCGGAAGCATCAGTAAATTTTGCAAAATCTTCGGCCTTAGCTTTAAGCACACCATTTGTACCAGTGGCAAAGGTTGCTGCACCGCTATCTACAGTAAGCGTACCATTGCTAACATCCACAGTACCATTAGCAATATTAAGCGTACCATTAGAATAAATACTCATTGTTCTACCAGTACCAATAGTTACTTTAGCATTTGCGGCATTGCTAGCATCACCCACATTTAAAGTGCCTTCGCTAGTATAGCCAGCTTCAAAATTTGTAGTACCGTTATCTACATTTAATATGCCTTTGGCTGTATATTGTTGCTCAAAGGTAGTGTTGTTTGTAAAAGTGCTTGTGCCGGTATTGGTATAGTCGCCGATGAAAGTTGTTTCACCATTAAAGGAGGCAGAGCCTGTTCCGTTATAATTTACATTAAAGGTGGCAGTTCCACTGAATGTATTTATTCCACCATTATTATCAACAGCACGAGTAAAAGTACTTACACCATTAAAATCATTTGTACCGCCCATAAACGTAGTTATGCTATCAACAGTTAAATCACTCTCAAAAGTTGCCGTGCCGCCTTCAAGTGTAAGGTTACCTTTAACCTCTAATTTAGACTGAGCGGTAATGTTACCTGCAGAGTTTTTAAGGTAGCCACCAATTATACCAGTGGCTGAATTGAGATCTGTACCAAGTTTAAGCGTTCCATTATTGGTCATATTGTCTTCAATAAGTACACCGTTAGGAGCAAGAGAACCTGTAAGCGTAAGACTTGCACCACTTTCAATTGTGGAGTCAATACCACCTGTACCTGTAATATGCGAAAGAGTTACATCACGTGGAGATCGTAATGTACCTGCGGTACGGTCTCCACTTGGTTCATTTATGTCTGAACTTATATCTGAAAGACTTGTAGCAAAGGCACTCTCCATATTAGCAAGCCCTACACCAAGGGTTAGCGCACCTATTATTGCAAGCGTGCCGAATGTGTTTAATAAATTACATTTGTCTAATACAGATTTGTAACGATTGATGAGATTACCAACGGCATTTTTACTTAATTGCATAATGACCTACATTAATAGTTTTATAAATTTATTGAATATTTGTTCACATTATCTTTGTAAACCATCATACGCATAAAGTAAATTTTTGTCAAATCTAAAGCAAAGTAATCACTTTTTTCAATTTACTAAAAAAGACCACAATTTTTGCAGGCTTTTCTAAAGATTTTTTGCTTGACAAAGCAAATTTCAATGACTATTAAACTGTTTAGGGACGGTAGGTTCAGTACCGCCCCATGAGAAAGTCCTAGGGCAAGTCCTGCGATGTAATTAGGGTTTACATCAAAAGTTTTACCCCTGCTGTAAACCGACTTTACGGCAGGGAACTTTTTTTATCTACTTATAAAAACGGATAATAAGTACAAGTAAGATATTTGCTGTCATTTGAGACAGAACATCTAACAAGAATTGCTCCATAAGCACACCTCCTTAAGCTGCTTTGCCACAACAGCAAAACAAAACTCTCGTAAGGTTGCCCACACTTTTATTATAAAACTTCATCACTTTTTGCAAGCAGTAAGGATTTTTTGGATAAAACAAAAGCCCACAATTTTTGCAGGCTTTTTAACTTGACAAAATCACATTTAAGATTAATTATATGTTTAGGGACGATGGGCTAACATCGCCCCAAGGGACAGTTTCCCGATGTAAGTTTGAGTTACATCAAATTGTTATCCCCCGCTATGAACCGCTTTCGTAGCGGGGAATCTTATTTCTCACTATTTATTCATGTAGCGATTAATAAGTATTAGAATAATACCAGACAATAGTTGTACTAGAATATCTAATAGAAACTGCTGCATCATAATGCACCCCCTTAAGATGCTTTGCCATAACAGCAAAACAAAACTCTCAGAAACGCCCACGCTTTTACTATAAAACTTCATCACTTTTTGCAAGCTTAATATAAATTAAGGGTTTCTGCATAATGAAAAAAAGACATGGATTGCTTCGTCGCAGGCTTCTCGCAATTGACTTGATTTAACAATTGAAAGTAATTGAGAAAGTCATTGCGACCGCAGCGAAGCAATCCAGTAATTTAGTCCAGCTTAGCAATTGTGCAGGACACCTTAAGAAAAGATAGCAACAATTAATTCAAATTATTACAATAATTTTTTTACGTCCCAACCTTCTTCTTCAGCAGTTTTTTGAGCAAGGCTTCCACCAAGTACGCAAATACGACCATTTTTCTGCACTTGATCCATAACATTAGCAAAATCGTGAAAATGTTGCTTGGTAGTAGAAAGGATTTCATCACGAATTTGTTGCCTGCTTTGATCCGTATCGCCGCAAAGATAACGACTAAGAGCAGTTGCACCCTTGGCATCGGGTAAAAGATATGTATCAAGATCACCAATTGCCCCAACAATTGCACTTGAAAGAGTGCGCTCATCCGGGTCAAAGGAACGCAAATAATCTGATGTTGAATCATAGCTTTGCAAAGTACCTTTGACAGCAGGGTCACGATATGAAGCTTGAATAAGAGTGCCGCTAAGGCGATCTAATGTGCAAAAAGCTCCATAAGCTCCACCTTGAACACGCACTTTTTCCCAAAGATGTCCCATGCGTAAGTGACGCAAGATAACATTAGCTGAGCCATGATAGGTATAGCCCATTTCATATAAATTAGCACCCTTAGCAACATAGTTAATTTGCGT
>CAYJDL010000223.1:0-3147 GCA_964368885.1 uncultured Desulfovibrionaceae bacterium
AAAGATAGACTTTGATGTTGCCTTAGCCATTCAACCCAATACGGCAGCATGGTTAAGAGCAAGGGGGGCTACTCATCTTGTTTTAGAGAACTTTGATTTAATGTGTGCTGATTTTAATAAAGCCTGCGCCTATGGTGATTGTGATGGGTTAATGCAAGCTCGCAGACTTAACCATTGCCTACCCAAAAAATAATGAGCCAAGATATTTTAATAAAAGTTTATGGACATGTTTGGCCTGTAAAAAATAACCTTGCACCTATATTGGAACCATGCTTTATTTTTGGGCAAAACTTAAGCAAGTCAGAAATGTTAGTCTTTGAAAATGATATGTTACGCTTAAGCTTTGAGGGTATTTACTTTGACATTGACGAACTTATATCATTGCTTAAACCAAGTCTTACTGAACAATGTCAAGGCAAGGTAGACTACATAGACCTTGAGGCTTGGTCTTTAACCAGATATATCATTCAAGGTACTAAAATAATAACAAGTATGGTCTCTCTAAATGCTGTTATGGATTATTCAGGATTTTAAAGAAAGGTAAATATTTTTGTTTGCTCTAGGTAAGGGCTGCAAATTCTAGCTTACAATTTTCCTCTAAAAAAATCACTGCTTTTTTAAAGCATAAGCTGTACCTCAAAGGGTGCAGCTTTATCAGAAATATTTTCTTCAAATATATCGCTTAGAATTAATAAATTGCCTGCTAGGTAGCAGTCATGAGCTTGATACTTTTCTATAGCTTCATTATAACGAGCATCGTCAAAAAATTCACATAAAAACACTGCTTCGGGTATTATTAAGATGTCCGGATGTTGTATTGTCGGTTCTTTAACTTCAACAAAATACTTAACTTGCGCAATATTATTCTCCACATAAAAGCAAACCCCCTGATCTATGGACATAGTCATCCCGCTCTTGAAAATTTTATTATAAAGTGTTGTGATATTGGTCCAATAGTCAGTATGTGATCCTCCGTATTGGCTTGAATCAATGGTAAAAAAATACCTTTTGGCAATTTTTTTTGTATAAATTTGTGTTTTATCAATTATATTTTGAACATCAGCAAAATGTGCCAAAGCTGTGTCTAAAAAATATAATTTTTGTTCAATTTCTATTTGTTTTTCTAAAGCCTTGATTTTTGCATCACCTATCATTTGCTTAGCGTTAATACTGCCCTCTTCAGTAATATAATTTTTGAAACTCTGTAGAGGAATTCCCAAAGGTGCGCATAGCATTACAATATCCAGAATAATCATTTGGCTTTTTGCATAATAACGGTATTTTGTATCAGGATTTATGTAAGCAGGCTTTAAAATACCTAACTCATCATAGTGACGTAATGCCCTATGAGTTACACCCTTCATTTTAACAACTTCACCTATGGATAAAAAATTTTTCATAATTCTAACTTTCTCCTTGACTCTCACGTTACGTTATACATTATATTAAAACTAACATAAATCGCATTTAGCGTAAAGTGCCACTTTCCAAGGAGTTAAATAAATGATTAAAACTATTACCTTCAAAAATGTACTTGCATTCACTTTTCCAAGTATTTCTATGATGATTTTTATGTCTCTTTATACTATGGTAGACGGGATTTTTGTAGCAAACCTTATAAGCACAGAAGCTTTGTCAGCCATCAATATTATTTTACCACTGATTACGGCTTATATTGCTGTTGGAACCATGCTTGGAACCGGAGGAAATGCCATTTGTGCTAAGCTCCTAGGAGAAGGTAAGGCTCAAAGTGCGAAAGAAAAATTAACGCTTTTTTTTATGACTGGTCTTGTATTAGGGGTTGTTCTTACAATATTAACGCAAATATTTTTGGTAGATATTCTTTATCTTCTGGGCGCAAATGAACAAACATATCAATATTGTTATGATTATTTTATAGTCCTTTCTTTTTTTGGTTCATTTGCCATTTTACAAACTATTTTTGAAAATGCCTTAATAGCATCGGGCAAGCCAAAAATTGCTTTTTTTGCCATTGTTGCTGGCGGTTTAACAAATATTATTTTAGATTACGTGTTTATAGTGTATTTTCACATGGGCATGCAAGGGGTAGCCTTGGCTACTGGATTAGGTTTTTTATTGCCTACCTTAATAGGTATTTACTTTTTTACAACAAAAAAAGTTGATAATACTTTGCATTTTGTGCGTTTTTCTATTGATATAAAGTCAATACTTAGAGCTTGCAGTAATGGTTCCTCTGAAATGGTAACCCATTTAGCCACAGGCGTAACCACATATCTATTTAATATAACAATGCTAAAAATTGCCGGTGCTGATGGCATAGCCGCCATAACTGTAGTGCTTTACGCCCAATTGCTAATAAATACTTTGTTTATAGGCTTTTCCATGGGCATAGCACCAGTTATTAGTTATAATTTTGGTGCAATGAATAAATCAAGATTAAGAAAAATATTTTCAATATGCATTAAATTTATAGGCATAAGTTCAATTGTTTTTGTTGGTCTTGCTTTTTTGATCAATGAAACTTTGGCTAGCGTTTTCTTAAGTCAAGGAAGCAAAGCCTACGATTTGACAGTACATGGATTTTACATTTTTTCAGTAGGCTTTCTATTTTCCGGCATCAATATTTTTGCATCAGGAATGTTTACAGCTTATTCCAATGGAAAAGTTTCAGCGTTAATTTCTTTTTTGCGCACTTTCGTCTTTATTGCAATGTGTATACTAGTGTTGCCGCAAATAATTGGCATTAACGGCGTATGGCTTGCTGTACCAATAGCTGAATTCTTAGCTTTTTTTATTTCATTGTATTTCTTTGTAAAATTTAAGAAACGCTATATGTATGACAATAATCCTAAAATTTGGTCAAGACTAGTAGAAAATACATAGGAAATTTTTATTACAACCATTGCTTTAATACATTTTTTATGGCGGAAGGAAAACTCTTTTGCTAGTACCAAAAAGTGTTTTTCTTCTCCCCAGAGCCCCCACGTGATTTCGACTGTTAGAGTATTCACTCATGAGTGAAGTTTTTAAAGACATGGACTGCCACGTCGAGTCAAATAAAATCAAGTTTTTAACAAAAAAAATGGTTCGACTCTTCTCGCAGTGACTTACGGTGACACGCAAAGTCATTGCGAGAAAAAACGCTCCGAGATTTGCGTTAAATGG
>CAYJDL010000224.1:0-1315 GCA_964368885.1 uncultured Desulfovibrionaceae bacterium
CCCACCATGATAGACGGTACATTTTTTGATCTTTGTGAATGGTATGACTTTATTAACAAATAAGGAGAATATTCATGAGTACACAATATGCTGTAACGATGGACCCTTTACATATTGGCACAGGAGGTTATCGACTTGGGCGTGTGGATAATACCATTATCAGAGATCCCGGCACCAATTTACCTAAAATTCCAGGCTCCAGCCTTGCGGGTGTCATTCGTAGTTATGTGACCATGACTCTTCATGATGACGGAGAAGCAAAAATGTGTGCCACTGAGCTAACAGGCGGTGAACGTGGTAATTGTGGAGCTTGTGAGGTGTGTATGCTCTTTGGGCATGCAGCTCATGCAGGCAAGGATAGTAAAAGCCGTATTGGTTTGTTGCGTTTTTATGATGGGCGCATTGTGGCTTTTCCTGTGTATACTCTTGCAGGAACAGTGTGGGTAACATGCCCTGCTGCCCTGACTGCCATAGGGCAAAGTTCTCCTTATACGCCAAAACAAGAAGAGATTTTCATCAATTTTGACCTCCCCGGCGGCGCACAACAACTGAATCTTGGCTGGCTGTATTTGCCTACGCAAAAAAAAGAGGGAGCTTTTATTGCCAAGCTTCCTCAAGAGAGTAAAGAGCTTTTTACGCGTCAGGTATTGGCTCCCGATTGGCTTTTTTCTGAAATTGTGAATAGCAATTTAGAGGTGCGTACTTCTGTTTCCATAGATTTTGAAACAGGCGCGGCAGAATCGGGAAAGCTGTTTACCTATGAGGCCATTCCTGCGGGAACATTGCTTGCCTTTGATGTTGAGATAGACACACATCGCAGCTTTGAAAAAAGTGAACAAGATATTAAAAATATATTAAAACCTGCTTTTAAACAGTGTGCTGTGTTAGGTATGGGTGGGATGACCACACGAGGTTTTGGACGCGTACGCTTTTTTGAGGAGGATGTATAATGAGTAAACTCTTTAATCTTGAGCCTTTTTGTGCGGACTACGGTATGCGGCTTATCGACGGTGTGAGCTTTGATGAGTATGAAAATGTTATCAATAAAGCCTTGGGTATTTTAGTAGAAAATGGGCTGTATGCCATGAGTGTTTTCTTATTATCATGCAATAAGCCTGTGTATGGGAAGCATGTTTTAGAGACACTTCTTGCCATGTGTGCGGATAAAAATATGCCTAAGCCTTTGCTACAAAATATGAAAAGTGACGCTCCTGATGTGTTGTTACATGCCGTGCGTACCCTCACGCAATCCTTGGATACGCTTATTTTAGCTCGAAAAATGATGGAACAAGCGCTGACCTTTGGGCGTTATCAT
>CAYJDL010000224.1:1325-3146 GCA_964368885.1 uncultured Desulfovibrionaceae bacterium
GGTAGCTCATGACTTGGCAATCACAACATGTACATCTTACCTTACGTAGTGATTTGCATTGTGGGCACTTGCCCTTAGGTTTTGTGGCACGCACATATCCTTTTGTGCCTTGTCATCTCCCTTTTTTTGCCATGATTCCTGCTGCTGTAGCCTTGTTGGGTATGCCGGACGTGCGCGCATCGTATAAGAAGGTGTTACAGCTTTTTGAATCTTGTTTGCGTTCCACTCCTTTTTACATATGTGAAGATGTGCCTCTTTTTCCGTGGGATAAGGAATGTCAACAGAGAGTAGAGCGTCATTATCTTTCCTCACAGCACGGCGTTACTTTGGATTGGAAAAGCCGTAGCGCAGAAGAAGGTAAACTCTTTGAGACAGAAATTATCTTACAATACGCGAAAAAACGTCAAAACCCCACGCTGTTGGAAGGATATATTTTCTTTCGTCCTCATAACTTGGAAGATGTAGAGTTTTTACCTGACGCCACCATGCGCTATGGCAAAAATACATGTTCTCTTGAGGATATACTTGCACATGTGCGCCTTGGGGGGAATACAACACGTTCTTTAGCAAAGCCGTGTCATGTTAAGTTGTTGGGGCAAAAGGAATCGTGTTGGGATGTGTATCCTGTTATTTTAAATAAAGACTATCCACAACTTATGATAGAGGCAGAAAAAGCAGGACCTGTGCCCATGCAGTGGTTTGACACTACAGCCATACGTGGCAAAGCAAGTGTGCTTACAGGGCGTATTTATGGGAAAAATGGTTCTGGCTTAGAAATGGATACAACGCATATGGCGTGGCGTGAAGGGTGGAAAAATCTTGAACCCTGCACTATGAGTTTAACATATCCGCGTATGGGCACTGTGGTATAGGTATTAACAAATAAAGCTCCATACAGGCTGACTTGCCAGCTGTTCGTTACCTAGGCGAAAGTGTGTATTGGTAATTTGCCAAATGTCCACATAGCCACTTTGTAATTGGAGTTCTTGAATTTTATGGCAGAGTTTCTGTATTTGCTTACTGTCTACGGGACAGAGCCAAACGCTGTATTGCACACGATTTCCAAAGTGCTCTAAAATCTTAACTATATTACGCCGTTCCTTCTCGTTGGCAATGTCATAGGCAATAACAAACATTTTTTCTCTCCTTATAGCCTACCTACAGAGAGAGTCTTCATGGCTCTCTCTGTAAAATAGTATCTAATTTACTAAAATATAATACTTTTTCTTTGATGCGCAAGCGTGCGTAAAAGACGCAAAAATATTCTTTATTTTCAGAATGATAGATACCCCCCTTGAGAACGTCATTTAGGTGCTAAATTGAGCGCTCAAACAAGGGGGGGTGTCAAAAAACGGCTTGCAACTACTTGTAAAAATAGGGTATAAAAAGCTTGCTCCTGCAAGGGAGTTCCTCAGCGCTGGGGGTTGTGACCGGCAGTAACGAGTAGCAGGCCAACCTTGTGGGTTGCGCGCCCGCAAGGGTGTTCCTCAGCGCTGGGGGTTGTGACAGAAAGGTTTACAAAAGGCCTCGGTATGGTGGTTGTCCCGCAAGGGTGTTCCTCAGCGCTGGGGGTTGTGACTTTCCGCGAAGAATGACGTTGATAGTTCTGCTATCCCGCAAGGGTGTTCCTCAGCGCTGGGGGTTGTGACTTCATTACGCCTAAGGTTATACAAGTTTCTCCATTAGTGGCGCCCGCAAGGGTGTTCTCCAGCGCTGGGGGTTGTGACTCATCGCCCAACTGCGGCACATGGGGCGGAACGTATCCCCGCCCGCAAGGGTGTTCTCCAGCGCTGGGGGTTGTGACTTAGAATTCACAAATTG
>CAYJDL010000225.1:0-3107 GCA_964368885.1 uncultured Desulfovibrionaceae bacterium
CTGACCATTTTTATTATATGTGCACAAAATGGTTCACCGACGGTGATGTGCATAAATATTTTAATCCCTATGGCTCACCCTATGATGCCTACATTAACTACATGAATGTCTTGGCAGACTTTGAGCAGACTTTAGATTAAGGAATTATTGTCTAAAGCACTTGTTTTAAAGGTAATGAAATTTAAATAGCTTTAGATTTTGAGGAAAAAGGATTATCTTCTTTCTTAGCTCAAACTGGTTTAACTATTTAAAAAAAGAATTTTTCATTATTATATTGTTAGGTTATACATCTTTGTGTAGCCTGACAATATCCTCAATTTTGTCCTACTTTATAAGGAAAATTCTTAGTTTTTTCCAGCTATTACGTCTTTCTTTATGTCCTTCTCCTGCCTTGACGTGGTGAATGTCTAAATGTCTGCTGTGGTTATGAACAAAAAGTTTTCCAACCTTCAAGATAGTTGGTCTTTCAAAAACACTTTTATTAAAATTTTTTAAAGAAAAAATCATCTTTTCCAGAACTTCACTTTTCTTAAAACTTGCCTAAATGAGCAAAGTTTGATAATCCATTTTTATTATTGTAATTGTTACTTAATAATCATCCTACAGATGTAGAAAATTTTTTCTTAAATTTATTTTTAGTTATGCATTTGAAAGTAGTTACACCTAACACATAATATAGGCACCCTTAGTCGGGGAAAAGATCAATGAAAAATAAAGCAACAAAGCGACAAGAGGAATTTGTTCTTCGTGAATTTACTTTGGGTCAAATATTAGACCAAACAGTAGCGAATTACCCAAATCAAGATGCGGTTATCTATTTTGATAAAGATTATAGACAGACTTGGAAAGAATTTGGACAAACAGTAGATCAGCTAGCGAAAGGACTTTTATTTTTAGGATTAAAAAAAGGTGAAAAAGTAGCTATTTGGGCAAATAACTCTCCTTATTGGGTTGCTTTGCAGTTTGCTACAGCAAAAATTGGAGCAATTTTAATTACCGTTAATCCTAACTATCGTGAGCAGGAATTATGTTACATTTTGCGTCATTCAGAATGTGAAAATCTGTTTATTGTTGACGGCTTACGTGATCATGATTTTGTAAAAACTCTTTATGAGATAATTGACGAACTTAAAACAACAAAGCGAGAAAATTTTTCTTGTGAAGATTTTCCAAGCTTGCGACGTATTTTCTTTTTAGGGCATGAAAAACATCGTGGCATGATTTCTATCCCCGAACTAAAAGAAATGGCTGTTAACGTAAGTGAAGAAGAGTACTTAAATCGTCAAGCAGAATTAGATCCTTGGGATGTTATTAATATGCAGTATACCTCAGGAACCACAGGATTTCCTAAAGGAGTAATGCTTACTCATATTGGTATAGGTCTTAATGGATATTGGATAGGGCGACATCAAAATTTTAGTAGTAAAGATCGTTTATGCCTTCCGGTTCCTCTGTTTCATTGCTTTGGTTGTGTTCTTGGAGCATGCGCTTGTGTAAACCATGGCACTACGATGGTTATTTTAGAAAATTTTAATCCTTTACATGTTCTTGAAGCTGTTGACAGTGAAAAGTGCACAGCCCTTTATGGCGTTCCTACTATGTTTATTTCTATTTTAGAACATAAAATGTTTGCTCGTTTTAATGTTTCAAGTTTGCATACCGGAATTATGGCTGGTTCGGTTTGTCCCGAACCGCTTATGCAAAAGGTTACAGAAAAACTAAATCTTAAAGATATTACAATTTGTTATGGATTAACTGAAGCTTCACCTGTTATTACACAGTCTGACGTCACAGACCCTTTGTCCTTGCGCTGTTCAACAGTGGGTTGTGCAATGCCTGGAATTGACGTTAAGATTGTAAACCCAGATACTTGTGTTGAAGTTCCCCTTGGCCAACAAGGTGAAATTATGTGTCGTGGGTATAACGTTATGAAGGGATATTATAATATGCCAAAGGAAACAAAAGAAGTTCTCACTGAAGATGGTTGGCTTCATACCGGTGACCTTGGTGTTATGGACGAAGATGGCTATCTTATTGTAACAGGACGCATTAAGGACTTGATTATTCGAGGTGGTGAAAATATTTATCCTCGTGAAATTGAAGAATTTCTTTTAGGAATGGAAGATGTTTTAGACGTGCAAGTAGTAGCAGTACCAAGCTATGTTTATGGTGAAGAAGTGGGGGCGTTTATTTTGCCAAAGCAGGGCTGCGACGTTTTACCTGAAGATGTTAGGGATTTTTGCCGAGGCAAAATATCTTGGCATAAAGTACCACGTTATATAACTACAGTAGACTCGTATCCAATGACTGGCAGCGGTAAAGTGCAAAAGTTCAAACTTAGAGAGCAAGCTTCAAAACTTTGGCCCGAGGCTATGGTGCCTCCAAAGTCACGACAAAAACTTTAACTAAAGTTGGAATTTGTATTTTGTTTGATATTATTATGGCTAAAACTATTAGAAACGTGTTATTTAAACTTTTTGTTCTTAGTATGCTGTGGTTAATGTCTTATATTTTTATAAATATAGCTATTGCACAGGATTTTGATACATTTTTTTTGGATATTCCAAATGGTTGGGGTATTGAGAAGGATGAGAACGCTTATCGTTTTATTCATCCCCAAAAAAAATGTATCATAAATATACTTGTATCTAGTCATCAAGATGTGACCTTTAGGGAATTGGTTATAGAGTTTTATCAAAATTTACAAGGAAAGAATGCAAAAAATGACGATAATGGCATTTCATTTGATATGACTATAGAGGATGATATTGCGGGCAAGGTTCGTCTTTCTTTTCAAGGTGATAATTTTGCAGCTGTTTCCGCTTTGGGGCAATGTGCTGATTATCAAGATGTTTTATCTTCTTTATATATTTTTGATGCAAATAAAAAACCTTTGCTAAATGCAGATAGACCTTATCCGCTTTTAAAATAGTTGCAATATAACGACTTTAGCTTACGTGATTCCGATTGTTAGAGTATTCACTCATGAATGAAGTTTTTAAAGGCATGGACTGCCACGTCGAGTTAAGCAAAATCAAATGTTTAACAAAAAAAATGGTTCGACTCTACTCGCAGAGACTTACGGTAACACGAAGGGGCAATGCGAG
>CAYJDL010000226.1:0-3097 GCA_964368885.1 uncultured Desulfovibrionaceae bacterium
GACGGTGTCGGTCAATTGAGCACCACCTTTGTTAAGGAGTTGGTAATGAGCTTGTTATGTTTTGCATTATCAAGCTTGGTCTCCAAAACTTTTTCAGCTGCATCAACGATTTCATCGGCAATAACAGCTCGAACTTCAGCCAATACTGTGCGCCCTTCATTTTCTGCCGTGCGTCTTGCTGCAACAATAATTTGTTCAGCTTGAAGCTCTGCTTCTTTAATGATGGCCGCTTTACTAGCCTCTGCTTGCTTTTTGCTTTCTTCCAAAATAGCATTGCGCTCTGCATCAAGATTGCTAATGGAAGACTCTAGTTCGGCAAGACTCTTCTTTGCATCTTCTCGGCGTGTCTGAAGATCTCTAAGATCCTTGCTAATTCCTTCTTGGCGACCTTTGAAAAATGCGCAAGCTTTTTTACCTACAAATTTCCAAAGCAAAACCAAGAAGATAGCTAGATTGAGCAAACGCCATGCAAAATTGCCCCACGGAAGCTCTCCCTCGGCGGCAAAGGCTGGGCTTTGTATAAGCAGTACCAAGGCCAAGGCTAGGGCTATCCTAACACAATTATTTTTGCTCAAAGTCAACCCCCTTTTTGGATGTGACGAACCTAAACATTACGGCACAAAACTTTTCTACAAGATAAAATTTTGCACCACACGCCATGAGATTAACCCATGACGCGAGTGGCAAGCTTGTCTGCAAGGCCACTTACCTCTTTTTTTAATTCACTTAAGGTGGCAGTAGCTTCAGCTTTAAACTTTTCATTGGCCTTAGCAAGTTCAGCTTGAGCTAAACGACCTGCATCGGCAACAATTTCTTGTTGCTTTGTTGCACCTTCTACTCTGGCGTTTTCACGAAGCACAGCACCTTCTTGACGAGCTTTAGCAAGTTTTGCTTCATAATCATCAAGACGTTCCTTAGCTTCACGTAAAAAAGCATCGGCAGTTCCGCTAAGATCGTCCATCTTTGCACGACGTTCTTGTAAGATTGCTCTGATAGGCTTAATGAGCAAAGCGTTAAGTACGTAAAGTGCTATGAAAAAATTCACCATTTGAATCAGTACGGTGATGTTAAGATCTAGCATTATACCCTCCTCCAGCAATAAATGTGAATAAACCTAAAACGCACGCTATTTGTACAGAAAAATTAGACTTATGTCAAAGAAAATCATGCCTAATTTCATTGCTTTTTGAATTTATCCAATGCTATATATCACTATGTTATTGTATATGTGAACAAAATCACATATGTCTGCATTAAAAAAAAATTAAATTTAGTTACACTAACTTCTCATGTTAGACACCTATACAATAGTCATTTGCCAATCTTCTATTTTTTTTCAACAGGACCTTGCATATTAACTTGACCTTGAATACGACCACCCTCTTCCATAATTAAGGTCGGCGTATTAATATTGCCTTCAGCATTGCCACCTCTATAAATGGTAACACTGCGACTTGCATGAACATCACCAACTAATTTACCTGTAACCATTAACTCCCCAACACGCATTTGTCCGGTCACAAGAGCTTCCTTACCGATAATTAACGAACCTTCACTACTAATCTCTCCTGAAAAAGTTCCATCAATGCGTACCGAACCTTTAAAAGAAAGCTTACCCTCATAGACCGTGCCTGCACCCAAAAAAGCATTAATTTCGTCCTTACTCACTGTTTTTGTCCTTTGGTTATGTATGTTATGGCTTTTCACATTTTAATGTGCAAAGACTCAAAAGTATTTAATTATGATAGTACATTATTAATTATATTTTTCCTAAAACCTAAACAAAATGCAAACTAACTTTTAAACATAAAACGTCGCATAGAAACATTTAGCACTATACCAAGCAATAGGCAATTGACAATCATTGAAGACCCCCCATATGACATAAAGGGCAAGGGAATGCCTACAACAGGCATTAATCCTATTACCATACCGATATTAATCACAATTTGCCAAAAAAAATAAAAAAATACACCTACGCAAAGCATGGATCCAAAACGATCTTTAGCCTTAATGACTGTAGAATATATTGATAATAAAAATAAACAATACAGTGATATAAGGGCAACACAACCAGCAAAACCCCATTCTTCACCAAAAACTGCAATAACAAAATCAGAATGCCGCTCAGGCACAAAACGTAATTGACTTTGAGTTCCCTCAAAAAAACCTTTACCCCAAAGTTGACCCGAACCAATGGCAATTTGCGATTGCATGATGTGATAACCAGCACCACGAGGATCATCACCAGGGTTTAAAAAGGTTAACACTCTTTGTCTTTGATAATCTTCCATACCCACAAGCCACATAAAAGCTATAAAAAACGGAGTTATAGCTAGGCAAACTTTAAAAACTCCACCCTTTATACCATGAAAAAGTATCATACCTCCCAATAAAAGCAATATATTAATGCTTGTGCCTAAATCCGGCTGAATAATAATTAGAGAACAAGGAATAATACCAATAAGTAAGGCTTGAAAAAATTTGATCGAGCCTAACCTGTCAGTTGAGCGTGACTATACATGTGCTCCCATAACAAGAACGGTCAATTTAGCAAGTTCGCTAGGTTGCAAATTCATAAAACCTAAAGAAAGCCAGCGTTTAGCACCATACACTGTGACGCCCATTATCTGAACTAAAGAAAGCAAAACAATGACAAATATAAAGGACGGCCACGCTAAATTGCGTAGTTGCCTATAATCAAAGGTCATAGCACACAACATTACCAAAAAACCTAGGCTGCCCCAAATAAGCTGGCGTTGGTAAAAAGATGAAACTGCAATACCCTCTTCTAACCGCATACCAGAAGCAGAATATAGATTTGCAACGCCAACAATAAAAAGAGTTGAAAAACAGGCTAATAATTCCCAATTAATATATGCAAATAGGCGTCGATCAAAAGCAAGCATGGTTTAAAAATTGTTTATTGGTTCATAAGAAGAAATATAGGAATCAGACAACGTTAATGGAAAATCAACTTTGTTCGTGCCATGCTGTTGAGCATCATGAGGCATAATTTTATCTTCGTGCTCTTGAGATAAAGTCATACCTTGCTGTTTTTGCAAAGTTGGTAATGTAGATGAAACTATATCTGCTT
>CAYJDL010000227.1:0-3082 GCA_964368885.1 uncultured Desulfovibrionaceae bacterium
TTTTTAGTTGCCGCAGCCGTAACCGGAGGCAATTTAAAAATAATAAACTGTCCTCATCAATCCTTAGGTGCTGTAATAGAAAAAATGCAAAGCATGGGCGTACATATTGAAAACAGTGAGCACTGTAGTCATGTATACTGCCCAGATGGTCTTCAAAGCCTACGAGGAACAGAAATACGCACCAAGCCATACCCAGGTTTTCCAACTGATATGCAAGCCCAGCTTATGGCTCTTATGTCTTTATCTCAAGGGCTTTCTATGGTTGAGGAAAGTATATTTGAAAATCGTTTTATGCATGTACCGGAATTAGTTCGTATGGGTGCAGACATTTCTGTATCAGGTCGTGCTGCAAGCATTAGAGGAGTACAAAGCCTTAAAGGAGCTCCTGTTATGGCTTCTGACTTGCGTGCCAGCGCCGCCTTTGTTCTAGCTGGATTAGCTGCCAAAGGAATAACTAAAATCCAGCGCATTTATCATTTAGATCGAGGATATGAATATATTGAAAGAAAGTTAGGTGCCGTTGGTGCACGAATTTGGCGAGTACAAGAATAAGATAATAACATATACATTCATTATTAGCGTTCAAGTTATTTTAAATTATATTCCTTAATGGAGGTAGAATGAGATTTTCAACACGTACACGCTACGGATTAAGGTTTTTGGTTTATCTAGCTGCAAGCCCTGCTGGTCAACTCATTCAACTGAAAGAGCTTGCCAGAGCCGAAGAGATTTCTGCGGGATATTTAGAACAAATAGTACGTTCTTTAAAGCCACTTGGCATTATGGACTCTGTTCGTGGAGCCGCCGGAGGATATGTACTGGCAAAAGATCCTAAAGATATTACCTTAGAGGATATTTTTACCCATCTTGAGGGGGATATTTCACCTGTTGCATGTGTAAATAACAAAACACAAGCATGCTCAAGAGCCCAAATGTGCACTGCTCGAAATTTTTGGCAAGACATGGATGCTCACTTAAGAAAATTCTTAAAATCCATGACCTTGCAAGACTATATGCTTAACTATGGCATTGGTGAAAAATGCCAAAAATAATTATCAGCATTTCCATAATAAAACATTGATTAAATCTTTTTTTAAAAAAAATTTAAGAGTCATGCGCAGTTACTTTTTTTCAAGCAATTTAGTTTTACTAAAAATATTTGCTTAAAGCTATATTTAATGCACAGGACTAAAAGGTTCAAAAATCAATCACCCAATGATAAAACAAAGCTTTGTCTATTCTCGATTTTTAGTCGCTTTGATGTTTGTCAATGCTCCAAAGGCTCTGCACAATAAATTGTGCGGAGCCTTGAAAAATGATAATTTACATACTGTCAAAATTTAAATCAAATTAATAACTTTAATAATTCTTTCCTCTCAAATATGCATTACGATGTAAACCCTTTATACCCACTAAAACCAAGCAAGTAAGCAGACATTGTAAGAGAAAAGTCTTTGTCTCCAATACCAAGTGCTTTAGCATTTGCTTTGAGTTCTTGCATGACAGTATCATTGGGCACAACTACTTCTTGAGTTTCGCTTACTGCTTTTTCAACTATAGTAGGTAATACCATGCAAAGTTGATAAAAAGCATCATTTTGCTCTGTGATTAAAGTATAAAACTCGTCTACACTCACTCGCCTAATAAGTTTGTGTCCTTGCTTTTTGCCATCAAGAGTGATTTCCCATTTTATATTTTGTGATTTTTTTGCAATGACTTCAACAAGAAAGCAAGCACTTTCATCATCCTCAAGAATTTGCCCTTGCATCTTTATAAAAGTTTTAGCCGAAGCTGTTGAGTTCATAGTGTTATGCTTATTTTTCATCTCAGCATAAACACTTTTCACAATACTTCCATCGGGCAAAATTATGCCATCATCATTTTTATAGATGATATCCCAACCGTTTTTGGGTACTTCGCATTGGCTAATATATTGAAAAATTCTTTGATGAAAGTATCCAATTGCATTGTTATTTGATTTATCACGTTGCCGAAAAATTTCATTACTGATAATTTCATCCCATGTCGCTTTATAAACATTTTTATCAAAAATAAGCTTTATTGGGTCAATAATGTTTTTGTTAAACCTTTTTAAATCAAAAGATTGTAATTTATCGCCGTATTCTTTAATTGTTGCCTGAACATGCTTGACTAAGTCGTCTTCACTGATAAATGATAATTTCCACATACAAAACCTAACCTTCTAATTTAACAAGATGTTTTTTGAGCTGTACTGTAATTTCATAGGCTAGGTTTACGGGGACAGCGTTGCCGATTTGTTTGTATTGTTGCATTACGCTTCCACAAAAAAACCAATCATCTGGGAAGCTTTGGCAACGTGCGTTTTCCCTTATCGTAAACGGACGTGGTTCAAGAGGGTGACAGCGTTCGGTTTGCTTTTGGCTTGGCGAGGTAAGAACAGCAAGTGAAGGTTCGTCAAGGCTTAAGCGGCGCAAAATACCTGTCCTACCACCTCCCATATACCAACAAGATTTCATGTAAGCTTTGGCAATTTCCTCTGGAATATCTCTCCAATAACCACCGGGAGGAACAAGTTTGAAAATTTCTCGTTTATGTTCTGAGTACTGTGTTCCTTCACTTTTAGGACAATCAGTCAAAATATCACGCAAAATAGGTTTGTATTTATGGGGTTTGGGAAATATGTAATTTATTTTATTATATAAATCACTTCTTGTTCCAATAACAATAAGTCTTTCTCTTTTTTGTGCCACTCCATAATCCCAAGCATTTACAATTTCAAATTTAATTGAGTATCCGGCTTGAGCAAAAATATCTTTCATAATACTAAATGTTTGCCCTTTGTCATGCGACAAAAGACCACGAACATTTTCAAAGAGAAACATTTTAGGCTGTAATTTTTTAAGAAACAGAGCGTAATGATAAAAAAGTGTTCCACGAGCATCTTCAAGACCAAGTCGCTTGCCGGCATAAGAAAACGCTTGACAAGGTGCTCCGCCGGAAAGAAGATCAAGCTCACCTTTTTTTATATTGAAATATTCTTCAAGGTTTTGCGATGAAATATTTGCAATATCATCATGAATAACACGCCATTGTGGACGAT
>CAYJDL010000228.1:0-3081 GCA_964368885.1 uncultured Desulfovibrionaceae bacterium
GTAACGTCTTGAAACTTAAGAAAACGGCAGGCAAGTCGTTTTTGTGAACAAAAAGTCTTTCCCCAAACCCCTTTTCCAAAAAACTTTCATTTGAATTTTGAGGAGGGGAAGAAGATTGAGAAAAAGAATAAATCAGCTGTTTTTTAATATCCTTTATTTTTTTGTATGCGGTCACGCAAATAAATGGCAAAGATATTCATACCAAGCACCAGACAAATCAAAACTAAAGCAGTTCCATATTGTAAAGGGCGAGTTTTCTCAATTTCTGTTCCAGCAGTTGCCAAGACATACATGTGATAAGGTAAGGCCATAACAGAACTGAATATTGAATCAGGATCTTTTGGAGTATAAAATACAGCTGCTGTAAACATAATTGCCGCTGTTTCTCCAGCAGCTCTGGAAAGACCTAGTATAGCACCGGTTAGCATACCAGGAGTTGCGGCAGGAAGAACTATTCTTGAAATTGTTTGCCACTTAGTAGCACCAAGAGCAAGTGAGGCTTCACGGTATGTATCAGGTACATTGCGTAAAGCTTCTTCAGCAGTGCCAATAATAACAGGTAGGGTAAGAACGGCAAGGGTTAATACTCCGGCTAAAATGGAAACTCCCATACCCATAAATGTCACAAAAAATGCAAGCCCGAAAAGTCCAAAAACAACTGAAGGAACTCCGGCTAAATTGTTGACTCCAAGACGTACATAGCGTGCAAAAGTTGCGTCCGGCATACTCATGTAAGTATATGGCTGAGGCAACGCCTAAGGGGAATGAAATAATTAATGCGCCTAAAGCTAAAAGAAAAGTTCCCAGAATACAAGGCCAAATGCCACCTTCGGTCATCATATTGCGTGGCGAATCGGTTAAAAACTCCCATGTTATAGATGGTGCGCCTTGAACAGCCAAGAAAATACAGACAATAATTAGAGCAGATACATTAACAAGAGCTGCGCATCGTAATATGCCAAACATAAACTTCTCTCGCCCAACACGGGAAGAGCTTGAAACAGAAAAATTCATATGTACCTCTTATAAGCTTGAAGAGCCAACTTGTTTATGCTTTTCGGCAATATGTTGAGCAATCATATTAAAACAAAGGGTAAAGAGAAAAAGCACGATACCAATGGCAAAAAGAGCGTAATAATGTTCACCCCTATAAGGAGCTTCAGCCATTTCAGCGGCGATGGAAGCCGGCATGGGCCGTACAGGGTCAAATATGGAGATAGGGATTAAGCCAGCACCACCAGCGACCATTAGTACAACCATAGTTTCGCCAATGGCTCTGGACATGCCAAGCATAATAGCAGTGCCTATTCCTGAAAGAGCCGCCGGAACAACTACTTTTATTGTAGTTTCCCAACGAGTTGCGCCAAGAGCAAGGGACGCTTCACGTAATGAACGAGGCACAGCAAAAAGCGCATCTTCTGCTACTGAACAAATAGTTGGAACAGACATAAATGCTAACATAAGGCCGGCATTAAAAAGATTTAATCCAGTGCTGGCACCAAGATAATCTTGTAAAAGAGGTGCCACAACTACCATTCCAAAAAAACCTATAACGACAGAAGGTAATGCCGCAAGCAATTCCACAAAGGGCTTTACTATGCGTCGCACATTACTAGAAGCTATTTCAGCTAAATAGGCCGCAGTCATAACGCCAAGGGGTACAGCAATAAGGGAAGCTAGTATTGTAACGGCAATGGAGCCAATCAATAAAGGAAAAATTCCAAAATCAGCTGGGTCAGAGGTTGGATACCAAAATTCTCCAAAGAGAAATTCAGTTACTGATACATTATTAAATATTGGTAAGCCTTCATAAAATAAGAAAAGCATAATCCCAAGTAAAGATGCTAAGGAAAAAGTTGCAGCCCCTGCTAAGAGGAAGCTTATAATTTTTTCTTTCATTATTACCCCTTTGAAACAATATGAGAATTTTTATACACCAAAACGGCTGTCTATCATTTTTCAAAAAAGGATAGATTAAGCCGTTGTATTAAATATATTTTCCACTACGTCCTTTTGAAAAGGGTAGGTGAATTGTATATTTATTTTTTTAAAGGAATAAAACCAACTTCTTTAACTAATTTTTGTCCTTCAGCACCAAGTGCATAATCAATAAAGCCCTTAGCTGAACCGCTAGGTTCGCCATTTGTGAAAAGGTATAACTCACGAGCAATGGGCCACTTTCCGGAAAGAGCATTTTCAGGTGTTGCTTGCAAGCTACCAACATTTAGTACTTTAACACTTGGATTAACATAACCATAACCAATATAACCAATGGCAAGTTTATTTTTAGCAACAGCTTGTACTACAGCACCGCTAGAAGCTTGCAATAAAGCACGTGGAGTAACTCGGTTTTTCTTACCAATGATTTTTTCTTGCCAAGTTTCATATGTACCGGAAGAAGTATCACGAGAAATAACTACGATATCTTCATCAGGACCGCCAACATCTTCCCAATTTCTAATCTTGCCGGTATAAATGCCTTGAAGTTGCTCCACAGTTAAGTCTTTAACAGGATTTTCCGGATGCACAACTGGTACAAGGGCGTCAATGGCTATAACGTGGCGCACAGGTGTAATGCCTTTTCCCTTAGCTAATTTAATTTCTTTTTCAGAAATATCACGAGAGGACATGGCAATATTACACAAATTATCAATAAGAGCCTTAATTCCGTTACCTGAACCACCGCCGGAAATGGCAATGGCAACATTGGGATTATTTTTCATATAGGCTTCACCAGTTTTTTGAATAACCGGTAAAACAGTTGTTGAACCATTAATAACAATGTCTTCTTTGGCAAAAGCCGGAATTGATACGCTTAAAGCCAAAAGCGTTGTCAACAAGATACGAGAGAATTTCATTAGATGCTCCTTAAATTTTTTTCAAAATGTTTGCCTGATGCAATGCACTCATGCAACGAGTACCTGTATCGTTGTTTCATGTTACAGAAAGATGACAAAAACTAAGAAGTAGTGTGACATTAAAATGTATTGATGGATGTGTTTTTTTGGGAGGCCCTAATTTTTTATTTTTTTCTGGGAAAAACGTTGAATAAGAATTTTTGAAAAGAAAAATGATTTTTTT
>CAYJDL010000229.1:0-2460 GCA_964368885.1 uncultured Desulfovibrionaceae bacterium
AAATATTGCCCAAAAATATGCAAAGTCTGGTTTAGCTGTTGATATTGGTGCTAATGAAGGTGTGTACAGTCGATTTTTAGCCAAGCATTACAGCCATGTACTTGCTGCTGATATTGATTATCTGGCTATAGAAAAAATGTATCAGTCTTTAAAAAAAGAAAGTGATATAAAAATAAATCCCTTAGTGCTAGATTTAAACAATCCATCGCCTGGCATTGGTTGGGCTAATGATGAACGCAGTCCTTTTGCTACTCGCTGTCAAGGTGTATATATTAGTGCTCTAGCTTTAATCCATCATCTTGTATTTACTGCTGGTATTCCATTGCATAAAATAGCAAGCTACTTTGCACAACTTGTTGCTGATGATGGAATTTTTATTTTAGAATTTGTACCAATGGAAGATTCTCAAGTGCAAAGACTTCTTGCCGCTCGTTCCCTTGAAGGTACATTGCCATATTCGTTAGATTTGTGCTTAAGTGCTTTTCAAGAACATTTTTCACTTATCGAACAACACAGTATTACAGAAAGTTTACGCACCTTACTTGTTTTTAAGAAAAAAGGATAAATACATGTTTAAAAATTGGCTTTCAAAATTAGCAATTACCATTCCACTCGGTTGGCTGTTTAGTCATTTTTTTATGTGGAGTAACAATGCTCATATGTTTACAAATATGGCATTTTTTTATTCTTCAATAGTTATTCTTGTTATTGCTATTGTTCTATATTTTTTAGGTGTGCTTTGGCTAAAGTTAAGTGATATGATGCCAGAAAAATATAAAAAAACCATAGATATTGTTAATTCAATACTTTTTGCTGGTACTTTTTCATTAATTGTTGGCGTATTCCTTATGGAGCCTGTGTTAGACCCCACTCCTGTTAAATTACCTTTGCTAATACTTTTTATAGTTATATGTTTTGGCATATACTTTGCTAAAAGTTTATTAAACACCATGCTTTGTGTGATGCTTATATTTTCAACTGTAATATTTGGATATAATCTTATTTCTTTAAATTTAAATGCAAATAATAATGGTTCTTCCGGTTAAAGAATACTTTTGACAAAAGGAATGGACATGATGTCCAATCGGTTAACGAAAAAAAGACCGAGAAAGGAGCAATCATGTCCACGAGTTTATTATATCATGGTTTTGGTGTTTATGGCTACGATTATGTTTGTACTAAATTTTTTGGGGGTGCCATTTTTATCACCATAAAACCAAAGGACAAGCTTATTCGCTGCTCAGTTTGCGGCAGTTTTAACGTAGTACGCAGAGGATGTATCTTACGCAAGTTGCGCACATTGCCCATTGGCGATAAGTGCGTTTGGCTGCTTGCTGAAACTCCGCGGGTTCAGTGCCGCAAGTGCAAGTGTGTGCGGCAAATAAAAGTTCCTTTAGCCCATGCAAGATATAGTTATACTAAAGCTTTTGAGCAATATGTGCTTGGTTTATGCAAGGTTATGACCCTGCAAGATGTTTCAAAAAAGCTCAAAATTTGCTGGGATTGTGTTAAGGATATTTTTAAAAGGCACCTTAGTAGACGTTATGGAAAACCAAAATTATCGAAATTGCAATACATAGCAATTGATGAGATCTCCGTGCGTAAGGGACACAAATATATAACCTTAGTAATGGATATCGTTACCGGAGCTGTTGTGTTTGTTGGTGATGGTAAAGGGGCTGATGCGCTTATTCCATTTTGGAAACAAGTGCAAAGGGCAAAAGCAAAAATAGTGGCTGTTGCAACTGATATGAGTCCAGCTTATATTTCCAGTGTTTTGGAAAATAGTCCCCAATCCTCACTAGTTTTTGACCATTTTCATGTGGTAAAGCTTATGAACGAAAAATTGACAGAGGTAAGGCGAGGTCTTTATAGGGAACAAAAAGAAATACTTCAAAAAAATGTGCTCAAAGGTTCCAGATGGATACTTTTAAAAAACCCTGAAAACCTTAACAAGGATAAAGGAGAGCAACAAAGATTAGCAGAAGCTTTGGAGATTAACAAACCACTTGCAACTGCCTATTATCTCAAAGAAGAATTACGGCAAATGTGGCAACAACCAGACAAAAAAACTGCAGCTGAGTTTATTGAAGGATGGATTGCTCGTGCAGAACACTCAGCCATCGGCCCCTTGATTAGCATGGCACGCACTATTGCCAGTCATCGATTTGGCATCCTTGCTTGGTATGATCACCCCATCTCATCGGGAGCAATGGAAGGTACTAACAACAAAATAAAAACCATGAAACGAATGGCATATGGCTATAGAGACATGGAGTTTTTCAAACTGAGAATAATGGGGATACATGAAGCGAAGTACGCTCTAACCGGATGAGCCCAAAAATAGCTTGCAATGACATTACTGCCACTACAAGCTATTGATTTTAATTTTAAATTAGTGTAAACTGTGAAGTTTTGACGAGCTTCCAGATAAGGAAGCACTGATTAAATCACGTCATT
>CAYJDL010000229.1:2470-3077 GCA_964368885.1 uncultured Desulfovibrionaceae bacterium
ATGGATTTATTTTTTTATTTTAATTGAATTTATTTATTAAAAATGATATGTTGAGAGATTAAAGGTGTGTAGTATGTTTTGAATTTATAAAAAAAATACCGCTACATACTTTTTTTGCTAAGTAGTATGCACCTTCAGTTTTTACGGAAACACTGATTCCTTAATTGAGTTCCCTTGACTTCCCTTGAGTTTTAAAATGCCATATACATGCAAACTCAAGTTCCCCTGACTTCCCTTGACTTCCCCCCAAAAGTGGGGGTATAGTGGGGCATGAAAAAAAAGAAGGTAAAAACTCAATTTCCGAATATTCGCTACTATGAACACCCAACCCGTAAGCTGAAAAATGGGAAATACGATAAATATTTCTCCCTCCGTTACAAAGACGAAAAGCGAGGAGTTGAAGAAGGATTGGGGTGGACAAGTGAAGGGTGGTCTGCACAAAAAGCGGCTGCCCTTCTCAATACCATCTAGGTTATTCCTCTACCACCGTTAAACTATACAAAGGAGGGCATAGCCCATGAAAAGAATTTGTTTGGAAAAGAACTTTTTTTGTTCTCGTTGCAGTGCTAACGCTACTTCTTTTAATAGCTGAAAAAGCTTATTAAAA
>CAYJDL010000230.1:0-2112 GCA_964368885.1 uncultured Desulfovibrionaceae bacterium
GGCACAAATTGAAGGTTTTCCGCAAAAAGAACATCAAGCTCAAACTCTTTCAACCATTGAACGTAATGCCTTGGTGGAAGATTTTATTGCCTCTTCCGGTGTGCCTGTAAAACATCATGATGGTGATGCTTTTTATGACCCCAAGGATGATACCATAAAAATGCCTTTGCCACAAAACTTCAAAAGCACCGATGAATATTATGCAGCTAAATTACATGAATTTTATCATGCAACAGGTACAGATAAACGTGAAAATCGTAGGGACAATTTAGATTCCGGAAAAAGCTATGCGCTTGAGGAAATTAGGGCAGAAATGTTTTCTATGCTCGTAGGAGCACGTTTCAATTTACCTATGCCAGAGCAAAATTCTGCGGCGTATATAAACCATTGGAATCAAAAATTTTCCGGCGGTGATGTCAAGTCCATTCTTCAAGCTACATCCGAAGCTGCTAAAATGCTTACGCTTATGCACCAATATGAAGTAGGCGAACAACCAAAAGCCAAGTGGTTTCCGGTGCAAGGTGACTGGCCTTATTTCATAGAAGAGCAAAAAAAGCGTGATGCTGAAAATGGCATCAAACTTCATGAAAAAGAGCGTGGCATAGCGGCTAAAAGCATTGATAGTCCTATGCCACGACCTGAAAAGCCGAATTTTGAGCAATCTGCTGCTGCTTTTCAGGCGTCCGACAATCCCATAGTGCAATTGCGTGCTATTTTACAAAACCCTGAATTGCTAGATTTAGCTTTGAGGGGAAATGATATGGAGTGCCGCTCCTTGGCGCAAATGTGTGATTCCTTTTCCGTAGTACTGCATATGGAATTAGATGCAAGGCAACAGTCAAATAAAATGGCAGAACAGTGGTCTGAAAATCAATATCAACAATCAGCAACTCGTATGAGGTAGTAATATATGAAACTTTTAATATTAGAGTCCCCAGGTAAAGTGAAAAAGGTGCAAGAAATATTAGGTAAAAATTGGAAAGTTGTTGCATCTGTAGGTCATGTACGTGATTTACCTGAAAAAGAACTTGGTGTTTCTATACCTGATTTTGTGCCTGATTATGTACCCACAAAAAGAGGGAAGGATGTACTTAAAAAAATTGGAGCTTTGGTAAAAAATGCTTCTGAAGTGTACCTTGCCACCGACCCAGACCGTGAAGGCGAAGCCATAGCTTGGCATATTGCCGATGCCTTGAATTTGTCTTCACCTAAACGTGTAACCTATGGAGAAATTACCGCATCTGCCATCAATTCCGCCATTGCAACACCTCGCACCATGGACATGGCACTGGTAAAAGCTCAAGAAGCACGGCGTATTCTTGATAGATTTTGTGGTTATATGGTCAGCGGGCCACTTTCCAATGCCGCCAATACTCGTCTTTCAGCCGGGCGTGTGCAAAGTCCTGCCGTGCGTTTGGTGGTGGAGCGTGAACAGGCTATCAATGCCTTTGTTCCTACTACGCATTATGGAGCAGAACTCACTTTTCAAGAAGGTTTTACGGCAAAATGGCTAACAAAAGATTGGCATGAAGGTGATTATCTTTTGGACAAGAATTTAGCAGAAAAAGCCGCTGCTATACGTGCTTTAACGGTTCAAGATTGCAAAGAAAGTGAAAGCCGTCTTGCACCTCCGGCACCCTTTACCACATCAAGCTTGCAACAAGCCGCTTCAAACGCCTTGGGCTTTACTCCAAAAAATACCATGTCTGTGGCGCAAAAGCTTTATGAAGGTGGGCATATCACCTATATGCGCACCGATTCACCTAACTTATCTGACGAAGCCATTACCGAAATTCGTGAATTTTGTTTAGCACAAGATTGGCCTGTGGTAGAAGAACCACGCACTTGGAAAAGCAAGAAAGGCGCACAAGAAGCTCATGAAGCCATACGTCCAACGCACATTGAATTAGCAGAAGCAGGCGATAATAAAGACGAAAGGGCTTTATATGAACTTATTCGCTTGCGGACATTGGCAACGCAATTAAAAGATGCCGTTTATGACGTGCGTACACTTCGATTAGAGGGAAATTTGCAAGGTGATTTAGACGGTAAAAAAGCTATTTTTGAAGCTAAAGGACGCATTTTGAAAAGTGCAGGTTGGAAAATCCTTAT
>CAYJDL010000230.1:2122-3069 GCA_964368885.1 uncultured Desulfovibrionaceae bacterium
GATGCTGCCACGCAAGACACAGAATGCACTGAAGATGCCGACAATCCTGTACCTAATCTGACAATTAATTCTAATATTATTGCAACTTCCGGTAAAATCCTTAAGCATACTACAAAACCGCCCACACGTTATTCAGAAGCAAGTCTGGTACGTGAACTGGAAAATAAAGGTATAGGTCGTCCGGCAACCTTTGCGGCAATCATCGACACTATCATTCAACGTGGCTACGTGCGCACTGAGAAAAAACACCTTATGCCAACGCCACTTGGCATACAGCTCATGGACTTTTTATGTAATGTATTTTCTTTTGTAGATTATGATTTTACACGCCTTATGGAAACAAGTTTGGACGGCATTGCTTCCGGAAAAACCACATATAAGGACGTTTTAACCCTTGCCCATACAACATTGGGTAATGAGCTTGGTTCCTTCATAAATAAGCATCTACAAAACTTTAAACAAACTCCCAAAACAACAGAGTTTTCTTGTGAAAAATGCGGAACAGCCTTACGGCATATTCAAGGTAAACGCAAAGATGGTAATGGAAACTTTGATTTCTTTGCTTGTCCCGATGAAAAATGTAAATCTACCTTCCCAAACGATGCAGGAAAGCCCGGCAAAGCTAAAGAAAAGGCGGTATATAGTAAATATAATTGCACTTCTTGTGGTAATGCTCTTGTAGTGCGTAAAGGTGCAAAAGGTGAATTTTTTGGTTGCTCATCATATCCAAAATGCAAAGCAACTTTTGCCGTAACTGAAAACGGAAGTCCTAACTTTGGAGGTACAAAATGAGAAAATTTATCCTTACTATTTGTTTATTAGCTATTATGTCAATACCTTGCTTTGCGAATGATTGTCCTGATGTGAAGGATGCCGCAAGTACAGCAATTGAGCAACGAAATCAACGTACCACCGATGTACAAAATGCTGCCATGGCAGACCCTGAA
>CAYJDL010000231.1:0-3057 GCA_964368885.1 uncultured Desulfovibrionaceae bacterium
TGCAAAAAAATTTTTCCCATAATATTCTGAAAATATGTAAAAAAAAATTAATTACACTTTTTTTTAAAATTTCTTTGGATTGAGTATTGATAAAAAAAAATAAACGTTGTATAAGCAACCTCACATGGATTTTTTATTCATGCTGTTTTTGAGGAATATCATTTCTTAACATTGTAAAGTTTTACGGAGGCAACATGGCTGTTGTAGAAAGAGTAGACGGTTTTTTCATTCCTACGGTTAGTTTAATTGGTATTGGAGCAGCAAAAAGCATTCCTGCTCGCATTCAAAATCTTAATGCTAAAAAGCCATTAATTGTAACTGACCAAGGTATCGTTAAAACTGGTATCCTTAAACAAGTAACCGATATTCTAGATGCTAGCGGTATGCAGTATGTAGTTTACGACAAAACTATCCCAAATCCCACTGATGCCAACGTTGCCGAAGGCGTTGAAGTGTATAAAAAAGAAGGCTGTGACAGCCTTATTACTCTTGGTGGTGGTTCTTCCCACGACTGCGGTAAGGGTGTTGGTCTTGTAGTTGCTAATGGTGGCGTTATTCACGACTTTGAAGGCGTAGATAAATCTTCAAATCCAATGCCTCCATATGTTGCTGTTAACACAACTGCTGGTACTGCTTCTGAAATCACACGTTTTTGCATTATCACTGACCTTAGCCGCAAAGTAAAAATGGCTATTGTTGACTGGCGTGTTACTCCAAACGTTGCTATCAACGATCCAGTTCTTATGATGGGTATGCCTGCTTCTTTAACTGCTGCAACCGGTATGGACGCTCTTACCCACGCAGTAGAAGCCTATGTTTCCACAGCTGCTACTCCTTTAACTGACGCTGTTGCTGAAAAAGCAATTCGTCTTATTTTCCAACACCTTCGCAAAGCTGTTGCCAATGGTAACGATGTTGTTGCTCGTGAAGGTATGTGCTATGCTCAATACATGGCTGGTATGGCATTTAACAATGCTAGCCTAGGTCACGTACATGCTATGGCTCACCAATTAGGTGGTTTCTATGACCTACCTCACGGTGAGTGCAACGCTATCTTGTTGCCACATGTTGAAGAATATAACCTTATTTCTAACCTTGATAAGTATGCTGAAATGGCTGTTATGATGGGCGAGTCTGTAAAAGGTCTTTCCACACGTGATCAAGCCTTACGTTGCATTGCTGCTATTCGTCAACTTTCCAAAGATGTTGGTATTCCTGAAGGTATTACTGAGCTTGGCAAACGCTATGGCAAGGAAGTTAGCAAAGCTGATATTCCTGTTATGGTTCAAAATGCTCAAAAAGACGCTTGTGGTCTTACCAACCCACGCATTATGACCGATGCTGCTGTAACTCAAATCTATGAAGCTGCTTACTAAAATATAAGCTATAATCCTAAGGTCACTCATAGCAATATGAGTGACCTTTTTTTATGTTCGGCAAAAAATATACCAAGAATAATTATTAAATTTTTTTGAAGGGAATCAATCATGTTGAGGGAAAGTAAAATCAGCACTTCCTTAACAATATTTTTGTCTTGCTCAATATCAGACAATGTTCTAAAATAGCTTATGCAAGAAAAAATTTGTAAGCAATGTGGCACTTGTTGCCGAAAAGGTGGTCCTCTACTACATATTGATGACATGGACTTATTAAAAAAGAATTATATTAATTTATTTCAAATATTTACCATTCGCAAAGGTGAGTTAGTTCACGACCCAATTAAGAATTGCTTAATACCATTAGAGCAGGAAGTAATTAAGATTTGCGGAACTGATGAGCAAGATTTTCCATGGCATTGCGTTTTGCATAATGAATTTGGCTGTTCCTTACATCCCATGCGACCTTTGCAGTGCAGAGCTCTTTTTTGTACCGACAATAGCTCCCTCAAAAATATTTATAATCAACATAGGGCAAGGCGAGAACATGTATTTGCCAAAAGTACGATACAGTATTCCTTAGCAGATTTGCCCCATGTAACACCATCCATGCTATTTGATTTAGCAATGGCACATGAAGAAGAGTGTTCTTTATTACTATTAATCCCTTTAGCAAAGGAACTTTTGCAAAGGCAAAAACAAAGTATCTTAAAATCAACACCCTTAAAAGGCGCATTTTCAGAAGCAATTTTACAACAAATTAGATATGATGCCTCTTTTAGAGAACTTTGCCAGCAAAAAGCAAACTTACCTAGTGCAATATTGCCACTTGTACTCGGACGACCCATAACTTTTTTTCTAGAAAATCTTGGTCTTAAAGTTCATAAAGATACAAAAGGGGAACTTTGCCTTTATAGTACAAATAAAAATCATTATTTTTCTTGACCATAGTATATAAGAACTTATCTATAATACATGCTCACACAACAAGAAAATAATTTACCTTTAAATATTTGTTCGCAAAAAGCTTGGCTTGCACCCTTGGCGGGTTATTCGGATTTAACATTTCGTTTACTTTGTCGTGAGTTTGGAGCTAATATCGCTTGCACAGAAATGGTAAGTGCCAAGGGACTTGTATATAATAGCAATGGCACCCATGATTTATTACGAACAACAGCATTAGATAGCCAAATTAATCCGCTAATTGTGCAACTTTTTGGCAGTGAAATACCCTTTATGGAGCAAGCTTTACAAATGCTTTTAGCTCAAGGCTTTTGCTACTTTGATTTAAATATGGGATGCCCTGTTCCAAAGGTTAACAAAAGTGGTGCAGGTGCTGCCATGCTAAAAAATGTTAACAATACTCTTGCACTAGCCAAAGCCATGCTAAACTTAACCAATAAGGGTTGCATGGGCTTTAAAATGCGTCTTGGCTGGACAGATGATAGCCATGTTTGGCAAGACCTTGCCCTTGGGCTACAAGAACTTGGAGCAAGCTGGATTACTCTACATCCACGAACGGCAAAACAAGGTTTTAGAGGTGAAGCTAATTGGGAATATTTAGCCAAACTAAAAAGCATTTTGCACATTCCGCTCATTGCCAGTGGTGATTTATTTACGGCACATGACGGCGTAAATTGCATTAAGCAAACCGGAGTCGACACGGTTATGTATGCTCGAG
>CAYJDL010000232.1:0-3039 GCA_964368885.1 uncultured Desulfovibrionaceae bacterium
TCTAACTTAGGGGTTGCATGTTTAGCCATTGGCTTACCTCCACAGAGTTTTTTAAGTTCCGGATTTAGTCCGGCATATTGTTTCCTGCCATAAATAATATTGAATATGGTGGAAAAGACCTAGGTCATTTTTCTCGCATTGACACGCCATGCGTAAGAAATATTATGTGCCAAATGTTTTCTAAAATACTTTTTGGCACAAGGTAAAAAAGTTCCTAACACAAACTTTTCACAAAGACAAGTCTTAAGAAAAAAATTAATTTTGAATAATCTTTTTTCTTTTTTCTCAATATATAAAATAGTTATTGATGAGATTTTTAAAATATTCTTCTTTCTTGTAGCTTATAAAGTTAATAAAATCAATTAATGTTGAGTTTAAAAAAAATTATAAAAATTTTAGATGCAGTTTTTTTTAAGATTTTTAAAATATTTAATGTAAAGCTTTGATTGACCTTTTGAGCAAGTCGGTGCAAAATGTCAATGGTAATTTAGGTGCATTAAACATTAATTTTACAAATAATTTTTAAAGTAATTAAGTAAATGGTTTTAAGTTAATTTTATTTCCATTTTCTATATCTGCGAGGTATGATATGAAAGATGAAAAAGGTTTATATTATCATCCACAGCCTGGAAATCCTATGGTTCGGGTTTATGTAAGGCGATGTCCATTAGGTGGTGTTGAATTTCGCTTATGGGAGTCTGAGCATAGTCATGTTTGGGAAAAACACGCGTGGCTTTCTGTTTCCGTAATTGAAGCAGCAGCTCAAATGTATAAGCAATTAGGTCGTGGCGGACCACAATCTGATCCCATGATTTTATATGATTGTTCAGTTGCAGAGGCCTTGCTTAAGGAGGATGGACAATGATTGGCCGCTGGCAAGGTGACAATAATCATGTTTTTGTTCGGGATATTATGCGTGATTTTTGTTTAGTGCATGAAATTATAACAGCTCAATATAAAAGATTTAACAGTTCAGGGACAATTTCCTATGCTGTTTTGCGTGAGCTTTTAGGTGAGTCCATGCGTAAAGGTGTTTTTTGGCGTTTAAAAGACACAACCCATCACCTTTTTAGAAAAAAATATATTGATGATGTGGATATTCATTATAAGAATAATGAATTACACCTTTTAGAAAGTTACAGTGCATGTATTTTACAGGGTCAATGTGATAATTGCTTTGATGCGCACCTAAAAGAAGTTATAGACTGGAGCATTGGTTATGCTTTTCATGAATGTGTAAAGCTCAAAGAAGACGCTTTTCAGCGGCAACATTATACTAATCGTTTACTTTCATTGCAAAAGCACGATGAAGGTACACATGGTAAACATAAGCATACATACCTGCTTGATCAATTAATGCCTTTTACGACACAAACTGAGGAAAGTATTTCTAGAGAGATAAATCGTATTTTAGGTGTTTTAGAGCATGTTCGTAAATTACTGATTTTATATTTGCGTTCTCAAGGTGATAATGGTCTTTTAGCACGACTTTTAGTTCAGAATGAAATATTAATAAAAAATTGTTTTGCTGAACAATGGTCAGAGTTGCTAAGTGCTTTATATGGTTCAAGCGAAGAAAAAATGTATGTGTTGGCTGTTACAATTTGCCTTGAAAGTGGGCATGATCAAGAGGCGATGAATTTAGTAGAAAAAGCTATAGAAAATGGTTTTGATACCAGTAGTTTTTTACATTTAACTGCAAGTAAAAGTGCATAATTGAATCAAGGTGTTTTATGTCAAAAGTTTATTATCTGTTCACGATTATTGGTCTTTGTTTAGCATTGATTTCTTGTACTCCAAAAAAGACTGCGCCTACTCCTGTTCTGTCAAATCCAATAGGTTCAAAGAAAGTTGCAAAAAAGGAAGAAATTAAAAAAGAAAGTCCTAAAAGAAGTGGTAAATCTTATGTTGTAAGAGGAAAGCGTTATTACTTATTAAATACTGCCGAAGGTTATGATGAAACCGGTATTGGAACGTGGTATGGTCCGGGATTTCATGGTCGCAAAACTGCTAGTGGCGAAGTATTTAACCAAAATGCTATGACAGCAGCTCATAAGACTCTGCCTCTTGGGACAAAAGTGCGTGTGACTAATTTAAAAAATAATAAATCCATTGTGGTGCGCATAAATGATCGTGGCCCCTTCTCACCTAAAAAAATTATCGATTTATCAAAACGAGCCGGATATATCATATGTATTAGTAAAGCAGGTATTGCCCCTATGAGAGTTCAAGCTATTAGTGAAAAAGGTAGTAAGTAAAATTGATAACATCTATCATTTAAATTACTATATGAGGTAATTGTATTGCATAACAATCTTACATCTAGTATAAAAAATATTTGCCTTTGGCTTATGATATGTACTTTAAGCTTTAGTTTGATAAGTTGCGCTTCAAAGCCTAAAAGTAAGATAAGAGGCACAAACCCTTATACAGTGCGTGGGAAAAAATACTATCCTTTACAAACTCATGTTGGCTATGATGAAGAAGGTATTGCTTCTTGGTATGGTCCGGGTTTTCATGGAAAAAAAACTGCCAATGGCGAGCGATACAATCAAAATGCTTTAACCGCTGCACATAAACTACTGCCCTTAGGTACAATTGTGCGAGTGACTAATTTAGAAAATAATGAAAGTGTGATGTTGCGAATTAATGATCGAGGACCATTTATAGGCACAAGGATTATTGATTTGTCAAGGCGAGCAGCTATAAAATTGCAAATGAAGGATTCCGGAACTGCTAAGGTACGTGTGCAAGCCATTGACAGCTATGAAGAAAGGGCTAAAGGGAAGAAGAAAACATTATTTTAAGGAAATATTGACTGAATCATTTTTTGAGGGGTGAAGGGAAACTTTTTCGGCTTTCTCAGAGTTTTAGCTAAAAGTTTCCTTTTACATATCTCTCAAACTCCCCCCCTTCCGTCAAAACGCCTTAAATGTATAAAGCAAATGAGTTTTTCTTTAGAAAAATGCGGCTATTGCCTTTAGTCAGCAAGTTTATCCTTAGGTGTATAATTATTCATTGTTTAACGTGATTTTTAAA
>CAYJDL010000233.1:0-3036 GCA_964368885.1 uncultured Desulfovibrionaceae bacterium
ATGGCTCATAAGCTCTTACTTTAAAGTAAACATCGCCGCTAGGTGTAGCATAAGCTTTATCTTCTGCAATAAGGCGTTGGCAAAGAGTGAGCATTTGTTCAATATAATCAGTTGCACAAGGTTCTTCATCAGCCCGAAGCACATTTAATCTGTCCATATCCTCATGAAAAGCTTTAATGTAAGTTTTAGCTACTTCTTGCCAATCCTTATTTTCTTCTTGGGCTCTTTTTATAATTTTATCGTCAACATCAGTAAAGTTGCGTACAAAGCGCACATTTAAGCCTCTATGACGAAAATGACGCACTAAAACGTCAAAGACAAGAGCAGACCTTGCATGACCTATATGGCAAAAATCATAGGCAGTGATTCCGCAAACATACATATTTACATTTCCGGCTGTAACCGGAACAAATTCTTCTTTTCTTCTTGTTAAGGTATTATATAAATACATTATTTCTCCAAAATCCCTCGTCAATGTTTTAACAGCAATCAAGATTTAAGGTTATCTAGTTTTAACATGTCAATACGTCTTTGATGTCTTGCGCCTTCAAAAGCAGTCTTTAAAAAAACATCTACCATACTAATGGCAAGACCTTGACCTACGACTCTTTCACCAAGACAGAGAACATTAGCATTATTATGTTCACGAGTTGCCCTAGCTTGAAATTCATTGCCACATAAAGCAGCACGAATGTGGGTATAACGATTTGCCATAATTGACATACCAACGCCAGTACCACAAATTAAAATTCCAAAGCTTTGATCATCTAAAGCCAATGCCTCGCAAAGATTTTGAGCAAAAATAGGATAGTCGCAACTATCATGATTATGTGTTCCATAATCTTTTACTGTATAGTTAGAACTACTTAGATGTTCCTTAATAGCTTCCTTTAAAATAAGACCAGCATGATCGCAAGCAATATGAACTACCATATTTTTTCTCCTAATATAATTAATGTCAAAAAATTTATTGTCTAGGAAACACTGGGTAATTATTTTTTGAAGATGAAAGGTAAACTTTTTTCATTCTCAGAGTTTTGGGCAAAAAGTTTTTCCCAAAAAAAAGAATAAATCAGCGTTTGCTTAACTCTTTCCTAGTTTATCCAAACCTTGCACCTTAGTTCCCCTAGGATATGTAAGGCGCAATTTACTGCTGGCAAAATTTGCAAGACCTGACGAGCGTTCTCTAATTAAAATTAATGCCCTGCGCTTGGTAGCTATATGATTTATATTTAATTTATAAGGTGACTTTTCACCATCTTTATAACTAAAGTCAATACTCCACCCATCTTTTTCAGCATCTAACCAGTACAAAGGTAAACCTTCAGAATTTAATACTAAGGTTCCTGCAAGAGTTTCACTATCAAGAACATACGCCTCCGCATCCTTAGGTAATTCCTCTAAGATATTAGCCGGTAATTTTGCATCTTTGGGTTTAACACTTTCCAACTGCTTTTTCCCGAAAACTTGTGCAAATGCGCCCTCATGTAATTGAGTTAGCTGTGCAAGTCCAAGGGGCATGGGTACACCAACTTTTAAAAGTGGCTTTTCTTTTCCAGAATAAAGATAGGCTGCTTTATCTCTAGGTAAATAAAGACTAAATTCCTTTGGTCCTTCATAAATTTTAGCAACATTAACCCCTACTCCGGCATTTATATCAAGGCGAATTTCTTTGGAAGAATTACCCCACAAAAGGGCAGAAGCCCGATCAGTTTTGCCCTCTACCCCATAGCGTAAAGTAAATTGAGTTCGAAATGGTTCCATCTTGGTATCAGCAGTGGCAAGATACTTTTCCCAAAAAATTTCAGCATTTGTTTTTTTAACTTCTTCTTGCTTTGGCTCAGGCGGTGGCGGTGGAGCTTGAGGGATAAGCACTTGTTCTTTAGTACAAGCAGTTATAGCCAAGACAAGAACTAAAAAGAAAATACGAACATTTAAATGGAAAAAACTTTTTTTCATGGCATTTCCTTAAATATTTTTGAGTTTTGCTTTAATACTGGATGCATTGCTTGGCACATATTCCAAAGCTTTTTCATATCCCCTACGAGCGTGCTTTACTTTTCCAAGGGACATGGCAATATCACCATAATGCTCCCAAATTGTTGGATCATGAGGCTTATCCGAACTGACAGCTTGCTGAATATACTTCCAAGCTTCTTGCTTTCTGCCTTTTTTATAAAGAGCCCATGCCAAAGAATCGAGAATATAATCTGTATTTGGCGATAGTTCAACTGCCTTGTATAAAAGTTTTACCGCTCGATCCAGCTCTCGTCCTTGATCTGCTAAAGTATAACCCACATAGTTTAAAGCTTGAAAATGATTAGGATCAATTTTAATAACTTCTTCCATAGTTTTAACAGCTTGTATTTTATCATCTAATCTATCAAAAATGCTGGCTTTTAAAAAAACTATTTCAGGATTATTTGGCCATTTTTTATAAATAATATCTGCATTTTTTAACGCTTCTTTCAACCTTCCTTGAGATGCCAAGATGCGTATTTCTGCCATCCAAAATTTTGGGTCATCGGGCATGACAAATTGCCCTTCCCGTGACTCTCGTAAAGCATCGTCAAGCTGTTCTAAGTCTAATAACAATTGCATGCGTAAAAGCAAGGAACGTGAATAAGCCTTATTATTTTTTTCGATATTAGTTAGCCACTTATAGGATTTTTTCAAATCTTTATCTCTATCATAAGCTATAGCAGCTAAATAAAAAAACAGCTCTTGTGGTGCATCTTTTACTTTTACAAGTTCAAGCAAAATATTTTCTGCAATATCAGCATAGCCGCTATCAAGAAAAATACTGGCAACAGTAACATTAAGCTCAGGCGTCATAGGTGTATCTTCAAAATACTGCAACGCCTTTTCAGGTTCTTTTAAATCTAAAGAAAGCATAATAAGGCGCAAAACGACTTCATAGCTATTGGGATGTTTTTTAAGAATTTCTTCGTACACTTGCCTTGCTTTGACATAGTTGCGATCTTGTTCGTATAAATACCCTAAATCATTAAGAGCTTCCATAAAGCTTGGAACTTC
>CAYJDL010000234.1:0-662 GCA_964368885.1 uncultured Desulfovibrionaceae bacterium
GTAAAATTGTGAAAATTAAACCAATCAACCCTGCTCCATCTACACTTAATTTGAAAAAAATTAGCAGAATCAATACAAGCAACAGGGGACTTAAAGTCAATAAAGTAGAAATAATCATTGTCTTGCCATTTTGTTAAAGTGTTAAAGAAAAAAGCTTTTATATCTTATAGTAATATAAATGTAAATACAAAAGAGAGGCTATTTCATACTAAAAAAATAAGAAATATTCCGAATTCCCATTTTTTTTTAATTTATGGATTTGACAAAGTAAATAAATTTGTGTAAATTATCACAAGAAAATACAAAAATGTAGGTTTCCGTATGCATTAATTATGCTTTTATTTTTTTTAATTTAAGGAAAACATTTTAACAAGGAGTTATGTTTATGATTCTTAAGCGTGTATTGTTATCCTTATGGTTTGTGGTTATGCTGTGCACAATAGCCATTGCAAAAACGCCCACCTCTTCTGTTGACAAGCATAGTGCTGAATTCAGCTATGGTGTTACCCCTGAGCTAATTAAAAACGTTAAAGACAAAATTGCATCAATGACGTTAGACAGTAAAAAGTTAAGCTTTACCTTGCGCTGGATTAAAGATGAAGACCTTATTGCTTTTGCAAATGCTTTTCCTGAGGCTACAAAAGTCAAAATCCATTTTGCCA
>CAYJDL010000234.1:672-3030 GCA_964368885.1 uncultured Desulfovibrionaceae bacterium
AAAAAAACCTTCAAGACTTAAGCCCTCTTGCTAAATTAACAAAGCTTCAAAGTTTATATGTTTTTTACAATGCCGCAAAGCAAGATTTAACATGGTTAGCCCCTCTTACAAACCTTAAGAATATGAACCTTGCAGGAGAAGGGATTACTTCCGTTGACACTTTCCCCACCCTACCAAATCTAACATCATTACATTTGAAAGTAAAAGATGTCCCAAATGTTGATGCTATAGCAAAGGGCGCACCTAAATTACTATATTTTAGCCCATCTACAGGAAAAGTTGGAAATATTGATGCTTTAGGTACTATGCCGGAATTAAAAACTGTGCGTGTTTTTTTAGCTGAAGTGAATGATTTTAAAGGTCTTGCCAAAAGCCCTAAGCTATCAAAACTAGATCTTGTTGGCGTAAAAAATGCGGATTATACCAGCCTTGGTGCTATCAAACAGTTGAAAATACTTAATATTGATAGAGCGTCAGCCCTTTCTCAAATAGACTGGGTGAAAAATTTATTAAACCTAACACACTTTGGCGTGGGAGAAGGAAACATTACCGACTTTACGCCTCTTGGCTCACTTAGTAATCTTACAAACGTAACCATAGCTTCATCAAAAAAACCTGTAGATATTACCTTTGTAAAATCACTCAAAAAGCTTAGAGAGCTTCGTCTTAGCAACAACAAGCACGGTGTAACCAATATGGCAGCCGTAAGTAATTTACCTGAGCTAAACGGTGTTTACCTAAATGGTAGTACCCCAGCTTTAGATTTAACGCCATTGACCACTTTGCCTAAGCTAAAAAACATATCTGTATCTAAAAAATACTATACCAAAGATAAGTTGCCTAACTTTGACAAGAAAATAAAGATAAGCATTTACTAGGAAAATAATCTATGGTATCATAATATAAATTATTATTATGATACCATAGAAATAATTTATTAATCTTCTTGCAATATTTGACTTATAATACTACCATCACGAGTGCAAATTTCATGATTTGGCAAAGGTATGTTGCTTACATTAGCTTCTTGTAAATTTGCAATAGCCTTATTGGCAATGCTTTTAATGGAACTACAACACGGAACTTCCATACGCAGAACATCAAAATTTTTAATGGTATTTTGTGTAAAGATACCTTCTAACTTTTCCAGTATATATTTATAATCTTCAAATTTTGGACATATAGATAAAAAGACTTTATTACTATAGCGTTTATGAAAACCTGAAAGCACAAATGGCACACAATCAGCAACTAAAAGTAGGGAAGAATTTTTTAAAAACAAAGAATTAGCAGGCATTAAACGCAACTTTAATGGCCAAGATTGACACACTTTAGGCATTGGTTTTAAAAAAGAAAAATCTTTGTTTTCCAAAACATATTCATCAAGTGGCGAAAAAGATACGGTTTGCTGATAAACCTTACTTGGTGAAGGGAAGTTTTTTTTACGCAACATGCGCACAGCTTCTTCATCAAAAGGCAAAGCGTCTCGCTCAATAATCATTATAGCATTTTGTGGACAGCTTTGCAAACAATTTCCAAGCCCGTCACAAAGTATGTCCGAAATTACTTTTGCTTTACCATCTTGAATAGTTATGGCATTTTCAACACAATGCATAATACACATTCCACAGCCATCACATAGCTGTTGATCAATTTCTATAATCTTCCGTCTTTCTTTCATATAATGCTCACAATACCATGTAATTTAAACCAGTGCAAAAACAATTTAATCTTCATAATATAACATTAATAATCATTAATTTTTATTATGCAAGACAATAAGTATATAAAAAACAGTAAGCAAAAAGCATACAATATTAAGCACTTACTATAGCTTAATAAAGGAGAATCTACAGTGCAAAACTCTGACAAACATACTTTTTTTCAATGTAAACCACTACAGTATTGCAAAAACAATGTAAAGCTAATTGATGAGGTAATTAGCCATGAAAATCTTTTTAAGTACTACTATCACTGCTGTTATGAAAATCAAATTTACAGTGGTGAAAAACAAATTTATTCCTATCCTCACAACCTTGACGAATTAATTTTAGGGCATACCATACTTGAATTACTACCCTACCATGATGCAAAATTTTCATTTACAATACAAAAAAATGATGCAAAATATGAACTTTTTTTAGAAGCAAGTCATGCATTGCCTAAGTCCATATCGTCACCAGTCAAACCCGAACCAATGCAACTAATTCAAATAATGCAAAGTATGTTAAGTGCTCAAGGAAAATGGCTTGGAACAGGATGTTTTCATCGAGCCGCCCTTTATCATCCTACTACTCAACATATGGTAATTGTTGAAGATATAGGTCGACATAATTGCATAGACAGATTAAAAGGTAT
>CAYJDL010000235.1:0-2992 GCA_964368885.1 uncultured Desulfovibrionaceae bacterium
ATAAAGTACAAAGAGCCTTAGCAATGCCTCTATAAGACAAGTTAATGCTCTTAAAACTTCTAGCATATTGACCATTTATTGTATCAATTGAACAATTGTGTTTTTTTGTTTGCTCAGCTGTTAAAGAGATAATCGGCACACCTTCTTGTTCTGCTGTAGCCCTAAGCTTTGGTGTAAAATCACAACATTTTTCTATTATATAGGGTGTCGCATCAGGTAGGTTTTTTTCATTAAAAATCTCTTTAAATCGTTCCTCTGAAATAACTTTATCTTTAAGCCTCATATATTTAACAAAATTTGATACGCTTTGGTTCAGATCTTGAACCCAATCTTCTGTTTTTTCAGTAAATTGAGAATTCTTTCCACCCCCTTTGTATCGTTTAGCCATTTGCACCACTAAACCTAAAAACTGCACACGAATATCTATCCCATTAAAGTTCCTTGTGCTTTGAAATGGAGCAAGCCATTCGGTCCATGTTCTAAAGATTTCACTTAAATTATCTATAGCCTGCAAAGAAAAAAATGTTGGTGATACTGGTGCGATGAAGTAATTACTAGTTAATACAAAAAAAGCATTAAGTATACTACTAGAGCTAGGTGAGGTATCAATTAAAACAAAGTCATAGTCATTTGCTACTTTTTCAATAGCACCTTGTATTTTTCCGGGTATGCTTTGCGTAAAATCATTTCTATTGGTAACAATAGAATAAATATTAAATTCAAGTAATGAAATATCCATTGAACCAACTAATAAGTTAATATTGGTACCTGGCTTATTGAATAGAGTTTTTTTTGGTATTTCTTCATTTTTTATTTCAGCATTTAAATATTCCGAAATAGATAGATACTTTTGCGTATTTTCGCTCCATTTTGAATCATTGTTTGTACTATAATCTAATGAAGTTGATAACCCGTATAGGCACGCTGTAATGTTCATTTGTGCATCGGCATCTATAATCAAAACTTTCTTACCCAAGTCGGAAAGAGCTTGAGCAAGGTTGTGAACAAGGGTCGTTTTACCAACGCCACCCTTATGGTTAAAAAAAGTAATTATTTTCCCCATGAAAACCTCTATTCACAAAAGCTGTGATTTTATAGTAATGATAAGAAATTATTTCTTTTTATTAAATTGCCGCAAGACAATTTTTGCGGCTTGATCACCATTTTTTGCGGCAAGTTTATACCATTTTTCAGCTTGAGCTATATCCCTTTTTACCCCTGTACCCTGCTCGTACATATAACCAAGACTAAATTGAGCAGACGCATCATTTTGTTCAGCTGCTAGTCGATACCATTTTATTGCTTCTGTATAATTTGGCAACCCAATTTTACCTTCTTCATATAAAAAACCCAAATTAAATTGAGCAGGAGCATAGCCCTTTTCAGCAGCTTTTTTATAATATTCAAAAGCTTTAGCGTAATTTTGAGTTCGACCAAGTCCAAAAGCAAACATATAAGCTAAATTGTTTTGTGCTAAAGTATGCTCTTGGTCAGACGCTTGTTGAAACCAAAAAATAGCTTTTTCATCATTTCTGTCTTCTTTTTTTCCATGCAAATAGAGCCATCCAAGAGAATATTGAGCTTCTGCAAGACCTTGTTTTGCGGCTTTTTCATACCAAGTAATAGCACTTTTATAATTTTTTTTAGTACCAATGCCATGAGCGTACATATAACCTAAATTATATTGAGCAACTGCATGACCTCAGTCTGCAGCTTTACGAAACCAATTTACAGCTTCCTTGGCATTTTTTTTAACACCTTGCCCACTTGCTAAAGCTCCACCATAGCTATTTTGCGCACTTACATCTCCACCTTTAGCCGCTTTGGCATACCAAGAAGTAGCAGCTTTAAGGTCACGCTTTACCCCCTCGCCTGCTTCATACATACGCCCTATAAAATACATAGCTTCAGCATGATTACTTTTAGCTAAAGGCTGCAAAAGATTAAAGGCAACAGTGAATTTTTTTTGTTCAATAGCTTGTTGCGCTTTTCCCAAAATTTTGGCATCAGAAAGTTCTTTTTGCTTGTCTATCTCGGCTTTGTTTGTCTTTGTTGTAGCAGAATTATTATTTTGCTTCTTATCTTGTACATTTGGAGCATTTGCGGCTTGAATGTTTGAATGTAGCAAAAAAATTGCCATAAGACATATCAAAATATATATTTTTTTCATCATCCCCTCTAGGAATATTCTTTGATGTGATAGTTAGGTATTTTGCTTTGTCTGTCAAGATTATTACTCAAGTTCATATTTTTTTAATTTATTTTGAAGTGTTGCACGAGTAATGCCAAGACGCCTTGCTGCTTCACTTTTATTATGATCGACATCCTTTAGGGTTTGTTCAATAGCTTTGCGCTCTAAGGCATCTAAAGATAGACCAGATAAAGAGCAAGAATCTTCATCATATACTTTATAACTTTCCTCTATAATTGCAGAATTTAAGCTTAAAGGTAATTCCTTTTCGGTAATATTATCACCTAAGCACATAATTACCGCCCTTTCAATTGCATTTTCCAATTCACGCACATTACCCGGCCAAGCATAACGTATCATCATATCTAAGGCTTGCGGTGAAAAACCCTTAATATGTTTACGATTACGTTCAGTAAAACGCTCCAAAAAATGCGCTGACAATAAAGGTATATCTTCCTTTCTGGCTCTTAATGAAGGAACATCAATGGTAATGACATTAAGGCGAAAATACAAGTCTTCACGAAAATTTCGAACTTTAACCTCCTCTAATAAATCACGATTTGTAGCAGCAATAATGCGCACATCTACCTTTATGGGCGTATCAGAACCCACACGCTGCACTTCGCCTTCTTGTAATGCTCGCAACAATTTAGCTTGCAATAATAAAGGCATTTCTCCAATTTCATCTAAAAAAAGCGTTCCCTCATGAGCTTGCATAAAACGCCCTTCGCTTTTTTTAACCGCTCCGGTAAAAGAACCCTTTTCATGTCCAAAAACCTCTGATTCAAGTAAATTTTCAGC
>CAYJDL010000236.1:0-1289 GCA_964368885.1 uncultured Desulfovibrionaceae bacterium
TTAATGAAGATACAGTTATTTCAAAGGTTTTTGTGAATGATATTGTAGCTTGGCTTGTCTATAGGCATGTTAATGGATTTGCTTTTAATATAGCTTCCATTAATGCACGCTATGGACTGCAAATGCAGGCTTTGCTTCCGCCGGGAAGTGAGGATGTCATAGGGGCACGCTATAGGGTTTTGCGCTATGTTTTTAATGCTTCCATGCTTAGAGCTTTATATAATCTTTATGCTGAGCATTTTGTTGCAAGCATGATTGCTGCGTCGCAAATGAAAAATATTAAGGGAAATATGTTGCAAAATTACGCCGACCAATTTTATGCACTTGGTGGATTATTGCAAGGAATAGGCAGTCTAGATGACTTTAAACAGCGTATGCAAAGTGTAAGACAAACAGAAGATGAAACTTTGAAAATATATAAAGAAGTTACTGAAGCTGTGCATGAATTGGATAATGTGCGCTTTGCTTCAAAACCTGAAGATACTACAAATAGCAAAGCATTACAGGAACGTATTGAAGGTCTTACAGCTCGTTATCAGAGTAGCATCCAAGAGCGTAACCTTGCAAGGCAAGCTTTGGTAAAAGTTTTAAGAGAAAATTCTCAAGGAGTAGAATCATTGCGAAACGAGAGAATTTTTTATGTAGCTCAATGGCTTGAGCGACGTTTAAGCGGTGGTATGAGTGCGCAAGATATTAAAAAAAGTGCTACTACAGCAGGAGAGCTTTTGCAAGATTTATCTAATCGCTTGTTACAAAAGCCAAATCAAGAGCAAGCTTTAGAACAAAATGCAAGACCAAAAGAATTAGATTTGAGTGATGTTTTTAGTCCTCAAAGTATTAATTAATTGCCATCTTTGCAAAAAAATTGCAAAGATAACTTAAAAATAAGTTAATTTATGAGTATTACTTTATTTGTTGGCGGTGTTCGTAGCGGTAAAAGTTTGTTAAGTCAAACTTATGCTCAATGGCTTGGAAAAAAGCGGCTTTATGTAGCTACTGCATCATCAGAACTTGCTGCTAATGATCCACAATTACAAGAACGTATTGTAAAGCATCAATCTATGCGCAAAAGTGGATGGCAAACTTTTGAATCGCCTAATTTAAATTTTGCCGATATGCCTTTAAAGGGTAAAGATGTAGTTTTAATTGATTGTCTTACTTTGTGGCTTGGTCATATTTTTCATATAAACCAAGTGAATGAATTTGGAATGAATAATTTACAGGATAATGTGGAAAATTCCTTACAAAAGCTTGAAAAATCGCTACAACAAAGCACTGTTCCCATTGTT
>CAYJDL010000236.1:1299-1728 GCA_964368885.1 uncultured Desulfovibrionaceae bacterium
GCCAAATTCCTATAGTCTTGGTGAGTTCTGAAGTTGGACAAGGTATTATGCCAATGAGCAGTCTTGAACGTGAATTTTGTGATGCACAAGGGCTTGTTAATCAGCGTCTTGCTAAGCTAAGTTCAAAAGTAATTTTTGTAAGTTGTGGTTTGCCACTTGTGCTGAAAGGGTCTTTGCCCTACATTCTGACAGTACGTTGAAAAATGTCAAACTACTGTATCAATATGTTTCTTTGGAGGAAGTATGAGAAATTTCGTAGCATTATTATTTTTGGTTTTTTTTATTAGTACAGCCCAAGCGGGCACAAGCCCTGTAAATACTATCAAGGATGTTCAAAAGGCACTTGATACAGCAGACCAAACGCTTTTTGATCAAGCTGTAAATATGGAAAGTCTTATAGGGCAATGTGTGGACATTTTTTTAGAGGAT
>CAYJDL010000236.1:1738-2987 GCA_964368885.1 uncultured Desulfovibrionaceae bacterium
TGCGCAAAAAAGCGACCAACAAACCCTACCACCTGCCTTGGCTATGCTATTATCAACCATTAGCCTAAGTGATACTGCTAAAGATAAAATTCGTTCTATTTTAATGAATGAAGGTGCTGAGTTTGTACGTTTTGGGGTGAGAACGGGAGCTTTTGCCGGAAAACACGCTCCTAAGCAATCTAGTATTGGTGTACTTTCATCTATTTTTGCCCATGCTTCCATGGCTCGTAAGGAAATTACTCATATCGGTGAAGGTCGCGCAGAAAGTGGAGCTATATATGTTCCTTTTTTCATAAAAGATCATGGAAATGGTGTTTCCTATCCTGTTGAAGCATGGCTACGTGAAGAAAATGGTTCGTGGCGTGTTATTGGATTGCGTAATGTAAGAACCTTGATGCGTATTATACTAGGCGAAGCAGCAAATGTTCAAAATATTTAAATAAAATCATATTGTTTTGGGTTTTATTAGTTTCTATCACGGCTCAACACTTAAGAATAAAAGTGTTGAGCTTTTTTTTATAAACTTTACTTAAAAAGGATTAGTTATGCAACTTATTAGTTTTTTAAATAAAAAATCACCTAATAAATTATCTTGGGGTATTTGGAATAAAGAGGAAAACACAGTTTTAGATGTGTATTTAGCTGATTCAAGCTTTGCGCAAAGTTTGCGCCAAGCAATTGAAGAAGGCGATGAACTTTATAAGCGTTTGAATTTGCTTTTGAAAAAAGATAATGCGCAATACTATTTTCCCATGGAAGAATGTATATTGCAAGCTCCCTATGTTAACCCACCTCGAAATATATTATGTACTGGAATCAACTATGTTGAGCATTTACATGAATTATCTCGCACTATGGCTGTGGAACAAAAAATGCCGGAATATCCTTTTATTTTTACCAAACCTTGTACAGCCATAGCGCATCCGGAAAGTTCTGTTGATTCTCATTCTGCCTTAACCAGTAAGTATGATTATGAAATTGAACTAGCAGTAATAATTGGAAAAAAAGGAAAGAATATTCCTTTGGAAAATGCCATGTATTATGTTTTTGGTTATTCGATTATTAATGATTTATCTGCAAGAGATTTGCAAAAAAGAACTAGCCAATGGTATACGGGCAAATGCCTTGATGAATCAGCGCCCTTTGGTCCAAGCATTGTGTGTCGCCAAAGTATAAAGGATGTGCAAAATCTTAAATTGGAATGTCGTATAAATGGTGAAATTAGGCAAATGTCTAACACATCTTCCAT
>CAYJDL010000237.1:0-2981 GCA_964368885.1 uncultured Desulfovibrionaceae bacterium
TAAATGATTTTTGTTCCTCAATTTTTTTAGAAAAAAGTGCTGAATTTTGCGGTGATTCTTGTGTTACACTATTAAGTATTTCTGTGCTGATGGGAGGACCACCATCAAGCGGCATACCAAAAGCATCAAGAGTACGCCCAAGAATGTGAGCACCAACAGGAAAATAAGGGGGTAGGGAGCTGTTGCGAATCAAACTACCAGGGCGAATGCCACGCATATCACCATAGGGCATACTTCAGCGGCAATACCTTGCTGTTGAGGTTGGGATAAATCAGTAGCTTCGGCAAGCATATGACATACGGCTCCAAGTGGCGAACGTAAGCCGGACCCTTCGGCCACAAGACCAACGACCTTATGCACTTTACCAAACACTTGCAAAGGGCTGGCATTTTCTAAAAGCTGACGGCATGTTTTAGGGTCAAGTCGCATATTTTATCCTTGTGGAAATGCTGATTTATTATTTATTGTTTTGCTATTTATTCTTTTTTTCTTGGGAAAAACTTTTTGTGAACAAAAAGTCTTTCCCAAACCCTTTTCAAAAAAACTTTCACTAGAATTTTTCTAACGAAAAAATCTTTTTGTTTTATGTTTTTCTAAAATTTATAGATACTAAACAAATTTATAGATGCTAAATAAAAAATAACTTAATATGTACTTCACTTTATTTACTTTTAAAGGCATCATCAAAATCAATGGAATCACCGGAATCATCAAGACTATCAAGAGAATCAAACATATCAAGGTCTTGTCCGCCTTGTGAGGAAAAATCATTTTCAAAACTTTCCAATGAGTCTAATGAATCCAGTGAGTCAAGTGAATCAAGAGAATCTAATGAATCCAAGCTATCAAGACTATCCATACTGTCAAGACTAGGCGCACTTTCCAATGAATCTAAAGAATCCAGACTGTCCATACTATCCAGACTTGGTTCATTTTCCAGTGAGTCTAATGAGTCAAGATTATCCATATTACTTAGGCTATCTAAACTGTCAAGACTTTGAACACTATCTTGGTCATCCAAGCTAGCAGGCAAGGCAGCTGGTAATAAATCATCAGCTCCGGCTAAAAGTTCATCCTCAAGTTCTTGCATACTTGGCTCAACATTGCTTTGCTTTAGTGTTTTAGGCTCTTGCACATTTGGTAAAATGGGCGGGGGCGGAATGTCATCATCAAAGCTAACTACAGGAGCTGTTTGAGGAGCTATTTGAGGAGCTGTTTGATGTGAACTTTGAGCGGCATGTTCAGCATAGTCAAAGTCATCAATGTCACTGGAGTAATTATTTGAATCGCCTCCAATGGGCATACCCGGCATAGGAACATCCGGTGCCGGTCTTGTTAATTGCATTTGGAATGCCATTTGCTCAGGTGTCAAATCAGCTTGCGTTGCTTGCTCATCTTCCACAATGGGTTCAAGATTTTGTGGTTCTGGCTCTGGTTCAGGCTCAGGTTCTTCATGTGTAATCATAGGTGGAGTTAAATCAGTAACTATTTGAGTTTGCACTTGTATTTCTTTTTGCACATAAGAAAAACTTTCTAAATCAACATCTGATTGAGGTAAATGCAAATGCTGTAAAATATTATCCACCATTTTGCGGAAAAGCTCTAAACGGCTATCGACTGTACCGGTTGAACTTTCGGCAATAATATCACCGGGGCCAAGATTGGCATCTGCTTGCACTTCCCACTGACCAATTTCCGGATTACGTTCATGTGCAGCTTCAAAAAGGTCTGAAACTATAGGTTCGTCATCGGGATTTACTCGCAAAACTACTGTGCGCCTGTCATCTAAATTGCGCACCGCCCTATACATCATACGTTCAAGAATGTTAGCATGTTCGTCTTGTAAAACAATACCTGTGCCTTTTTCAACACAAACCTTAAGTAAATCGACGAATTCTGCGCGCCATGCTCCAAAAATATGCAGGCACTGCCCTTGAAGAACTTCTAAGACTCCGGCTACGGATGAACCCATGGCAGCTCTGAAATTTTGCAAATCCTCTTGAGCTTGAGCTAAACCTTCTTGAAATCCTTCTTCATGTGCATTTTGACGAATATGCTTGGCATCATCTAATTCCGATTGAACAGCCAGGCGTAATTCTTGAACTTGATTGCGAATTTCTTCAGAATTTGCTCTTGTGGCTCTAGCTTCATCTCGAATAAGTTCTGCATCATTTTCAGCTTCAGCTAAGATTTTTTGTCTTTCTGTATAGGATTCGCCAAGAATTTCCTTGGCTCGTTCAATAGCCTTTTGGCGAACTTTTTCCATATAATCTTGCTGAGTTTTTTGATTCCATTGCTCTTGACGCGCGGCAGACTGCATGGCATCAATCTTGCCAAGACTGGATTCTCTTGTGGCATCTAAAAAAATGGTGCCCCAATTTTTTTTATCCTCAACAGTCATAAGAAATCCTTTTTACCATTATTACAATAGATAATGGCTATAAAATTAAATAATGATACAAGCCTTAAGGAAGCACTTTCTCTTGTTATCTAAAAACTCTTTAAACACCGAAACAAAAAATTTTTTCATTAGAAAAATCTAATGAAAGTTTTTTTGAAGGATCAATTATCTTAAAGATGGGGAAACTTTTTGTTCACAAAAAGCTTCCCCCAGAAAAAATAAATCAGTACTTCTTACACAAAGACGTCACTGCTGCCACGGTTGATAGTAACCTTGCCTTCACCTTCAAGGCGGCGCACTGTTCTGACTATTCCTTGTTGTGCTGCTTCAACATCCGCTAAGCGGGTTGGTCCCATATAATCTAATTCTTCACGAATCATATTTGAAGCACGTTCTGACATATTGGAGAAAAATTTATTCTTAAGTTCATCTGAAGCACCACGTAAAGCCATGGTAAGGTCTTCGTTGGCAATTTCTTTGAGAACTTCACGCATACTCTTATCGTCAAGAGTTCGACAGTCGTCAAATACGAACATAAGATTACGAATATCTTCGGCAAGTTGTGCGGAATCTTCTTCGA
>CAYJDL010000238.1:0-240 GCA_964368885.1 uncultured Desulfovibrionaceae bacterium
AGTCAGCTAAAGCTTTTTCTAACTCTTTGGCAACTTTAACAGCCTTTTGAATGTTATCACTTAATGCTTCTCGTCTTTCGTTTGGCCATTTCATGAATTGCAAACCATCACCAAGACGATAAACCATTTCTATAACCCCAAGCTTAGGTTCAGGATTTGGAACTGATTTTGCTAGTTCAAAAATCTGAGGCCAAAGCTTTTCAGGCATAGTTTCATCCCATGTCACAGCCGACACTCGAA
>CAYJDL010000238.1:250-2967 GCA_964368885.1 uncultured Desulfovibrionaceae bacterium
TTACCCATATTGCCCCTCACTTAATGAATATTCATAAAATCAAAGAAGTGCTTAGCAAATCACCCCTTTAGAAACATTTTTATTATCAGTTTTTATAAAAGGGTTTGGGGAAATTTTTTTGTTTACAAAAAGCTTTCCCCAAAAATTAATTATTTAGCATTTCTTAGAATAAATAGAATTTATTGTTCTTTCCATTCGGTTTGCACTCTTAATACAACTTCTTCAATGGCGTTTAATTGATCAGTTGGGCAAACACCAATAAGGGCTTGTCCTGCATCAACATTTTGAGTATGCTTAAAGTATACAGCATAAATAACGCCACTCGGTCCATTATAATAAAGGGGTGCTTCACGTTTCATGCGAGACATAATAAATAATTCCATACCATTACTTACTGACACAGCACGAGAGCCAGAAGCGCGCACTTTCTTATCGACATTAGGCGTAAAATAATATTTTGCTCTTTCTGGAGCAACAAAAAGATGTAAAGCTTGTTTTAAAATTTTCTCTTGAACTTCAGCTCTGGTTAAAAAGTGTCGTACAGTCAATAAAGGTGTACCCGCTTCCACAAAAAGCCCTTCTAAATCATGGTGTATGGCGCAAACTTCACCCTTTTCTGGGGCAGTAATCAACTTAGGATTACGCTCTCTATCAATAGTTAATAAGTGAGAGCCTGGCTTTTCTTTCCAATTTCCTTGAGGACCATGCACCTTGCTACCCTCTTGGATTTGGGCAAAGCTAATGCGTCCGGTATGTGGAGCACAAATTAAAACTTCCTCATAGGGAGATGCTTTTATCTCATCAAGCAAAGCTGTAACGTCTAACATATATTACCCTTAAACACAGTTAAATCAATTCTCACAAGTAACAAATAAAAAGCGTCAATATTAGCACTTTCACTTTTACATCTACTAACTATAGTGAACATTACGCCCACCTATGGTTAATAAGGCCTGCCTTAAGTTAGCTCGAATATGTCGACGATCCCATATGCCTTGAATATGACCTCGAGAAAGAGCATTGCTAGAACGATGATAATTTGGCGGAATATCAATACCTGTAGTTTCTTTAATTACAGAAGGACCGGCAAAACCTAGATTTGATGAACGCACGGCAAATTGATATGGCGAACAGCCAAGAAAACTTGCTACTGGACCGGCAAAAGAATTAGTATCATAAAGAACCATATACAAGCCGCCATTATCAATATAACGTCGCACAGCAACAGTACACCTTGGCATCTGAATTACACCATGTGTACCCTCTTGAATACGAATTCCGGCAGTTCCATGAACGTAGGCAATAAGAGGATAACGCTTTTTCATAGCTAATTCACATGCTTCAACAAACTTTTGCCCTTCGGCAGCCCCAACAGAACCACCACGAAAAGTTCCCATCAACATAATAACAATGACTTTAACACCTTCAATACTGGCTTCAAAAGTCATGCAAGCACTTTTAGCACCTGTTTTTTGCTGTGCTTCATGTACACGTTTATCAAAATCTTTAAAAGCTAAAGGATTGCCAGCTTCAATGATGGAATTAAATTCAAAAACAGAACCATCATCAAATACATTGCGCACATACCATTCAGGCTCCATTGGAAAATGATGCCCGCAATAACTGCAAACACCTGCAAATTCTGCAAAAAGATCCGGTCCCCACAAGTCAAGGCAGCCATCTTTAGCTGCATTTGGACAAGTAATAGTGCGATCTACTTTAAAACGTGGCGATATATAATTCCAACGGCTTACCCTGCCCTCATCTACCCAATTGGATAAAGCTGTTAAATCCTCAACCGGAGGTTTTTCTTCTGGTAATTCCTTTCTTAATTTTTTATAATAATTAATTGCTCGAACTTTAAGAATTTGCATTTCATTTTGCACTTCTTCCCAAAAAACTGTCAACTTACGCTGGTGGTTGCGATAAAAATCATATTTTACCTTATTCCAGCGCAAAAGCATAGATCCGGTCAAGTTTCGCCAAAAAATTGTATGCCATGGACGATGATCCCGACAAGCTGTTTGTGATAGCTTCAAAAACTTTTGCTGACGCATATGCACCAAACGATCTTTACTTCCGGATGAAAGATTCCAGCGCAAATATCTATCTTCAAGATTAAGCTCAGGTTTACGACGTATTGAAGCCGATATACCTCTTAAAATTGGAACACGACGAGATGATATTACAACTTCATCTGTAGCTCGCATAATCTCTTGACGTAAAGTACGGAAAAAATCAAAATGGCTTGGGCGTGCACCTAACGCAGGCTCTTGTACAATCTTATCTATATAACCAAATTTCAAATTATCTTCAGCTGTTATATGCAGTGCTTCTGCGCAGTATTCAATTAATTCCGGTGTTGCCCTCTCACCTTCCTTAATACGCCCCTCAATGGCAGCTGCCCCTTCGGGAGAAATGACTGAATAGTAACCATGAGATAACATTATGCGCTTATCAGCTAAACCTATTGCTTCCGCACCACCCGAACCGCCTTCGGAAATAACAGCCACAATAGGTACACGCAACTTCGCCATACCATAAATATTACGAGCAATTTGCTGTGCAGCACCCGGATAATCTTCAACTGGATATGACCCTGGAGTAAAAATAAAAGTATGTATAGGTATACCTTCAACTTCTGCAACTCGCATATATTGCAAAGCCTTGGCATTACCCCAAGGTTTTACTGAACCGCCATTGCGAAATTCCGCACC
>CAYJDL010000239.1:0-2929 GCA_964368885.1 uncultured Desulfovibrionaceae bacterium
CACAAGACATTCCAAAGGTTCAAAATGGTCTTGGTATTTGTATCTTGTCTACTTCTCGTGGTGTGCTTGATGGTATGAGCGCAGCTGATCAGAAAGTAGGCGGCGAACTGCTTTGCGAAATCTGGTAGGCGGTGCTTCATGTCAAGAATTGGAAAACAGCCTGTATCATTTCCATCTGGTGTAGAAGTTAAGCTTGGAGATGGTATTGTAGAAGTTAAAGGACCTAAGGGAGTTTTAACAACCCCTATTTGTTCATGTCTAAATTATGAAATTAATGATGGTAAGGTTACACTTACTCGTAAGGAAGAAAGCCGTATTGCTAGAGCGCAGCATGGTCTACGCCGCACCCTTCTTGCCAACTGCATAGAAGGGGTAACTAATGGTTTTAAAAAGACCTTAGAAGTTATTGGTGTTGGTTATAAAGTTGCAGTAAAAGGTAATATAGTTGACCTTGCTGTTGGTTACTCTCATCCTGTATTGGTAGACTTACCAAAGGGGATTACAGCCACAGCCGAAGGCAATAAATTGACCATCATGGGCATTGACAAGGTACAAGTTGGTGAAATTGCAGCCCAAATCCGTCGCATTCGTAAGCCTGAGCCCTACAAGGGTAAGGGTATTAAGTATGATACCGAAGTTATCCGCCGCAAAGTGGGTAAATCCGGCGGTAAGAAGTAGGTGAGACTATGAAAATTTCTAAAAATGAAAGTAGACATCGGCGCAAAATTCGCATTCGTAAAAACATCAACGGTACTGCGGCACGTCCTCGTCTCGTAGTATATAGATCAAACTTGCACCTTTATGCACAAATTGTGGATGATACCAAGGGCAATACTCTTGTAGCAACCTCAACCTTAAGCTTAAAGAAAGTTGAAGCTAAGGCACATTGCAATATAGAAGGCGCATCCCTTGTTGGTAAAGAAATTGCCCGATTGGCCAAGGAAAAGAATATTAATTCCGTTGTTTTTGATCGCAACGGCTATATCTATCACGGACGCATTAAGGCAGTAGCCGATGGTGCACGTGAAGGCGGCTTGGAGTTCTAAGATGCAAACTACGGAACAGCAAATCGAAACAGGTGAAATCGAGAAAGTGGTTTCCCTCAATCGTGTGGCCAAGGTTGTAAAGGGCGGACGCCGCTTTAGCTTTAGTGCTCTTGTGGTTGTTGGCGATGGTAAGGGTAGCGTTGGTTTTGGTCTTGGCAAAGCTCAAGAAGTGCCAGAAGCCTTACGTAAAGCAAGTGAACGTGCCCGTAAAAATCAGGTAACAATTTCTCTTGTGGATGGTACCCTCCCTTATGAAGTTTTAGGTCGTTTTGGAGCAGGTTATGTTATGCTTCGTCCGGCATCTAAGGGAACTGGTATTATTGCTGGCGGTGCAGTACGTGCCGTTATGGAAGCTGTTGGAGTAACTGATGTTCTTGCAAAAGCCATTGGTACCAATAACCCACATAATGTTTTAAGGGCTACCGTTCAGGGCTTAACCTCCTTACGCAGTGCAGAATATGTTTCTGAACTTCGTGGTAAAACCCTTGAAGCTCCAAGAAAGTAGGGTAAAAGCCATGTCTGAAATAAAGGTAAAACTTGTTCGTAGTCGTATTGGTTGTAACCCAAAGCAAAGGGCCATACTTGATGCCTTAGGCTTAAAGCGTCGTGAAATGGTTAAAGTTCATAACGACACTTCGTCCATTAGGGGCATGATCAGAAAAGTTGTGCATTTGGTCTGCATTGTAGACTAAGGCCACAAGGAGAATAAAATGCAATTGCATGAACTATATCCTTTTCCTGAAGAGCGTAAAAGTCGTCGCCGTGTTGGACGTGGTTCTGGATCCGGTCTTGGCTGCACAGCAGGTAAGGGAAATAAAGGTCAAAATGCTCGTGCTGGCGGCGGGGTTCGCCCAGGCTTTGAAGGCGGTCAAATGCCTTTACAACGTCGCTTACCAAAGCACGGTTTTAAAAACTATCCCTTTAAAGTTTGTTATGAAGTGATCAACCTTGATCGTCTCTTGGAAGCCTTTGAAGGAAAAGATAATATAAGTCTTGAAGATATATATGCTCGAGGTTTAGCAGGCTATGGTAAGCCTGTGAAGATTCTATCTCGTGGCGAAGTAGCAAAAGCTGTTAAGATTGAAGCACATAAGTTTAGTGTTAAAGCTGTTGAAAAAATTACAGCCAGTGGCGGCGAAGCTACAAGCCTTGAAAAAGAAGTTAAGCCGGGTAAGTTTCAAAAGAAAGTTAAGCCTTCATTAGATAAAGCTTAAATAATATTGGATAAGCAAAGGAAGCCATTTTTTTGGATTCCTTTGCTTTTGATGCTATGCCTTTATGCTTTTGCATAAGGGTGTATATATATTTAATCACACGCACAATAAAGAAGAGATAACATCAATGGCAAATGGAGCGGTAAATCCCACGGCAGCGCAGTCTGGACTTGTAAAAAAACTAGGATGGACTTTTCTGCTATTATGCTGTTATCGGGTAGGCGTTCATGTGCCCATACCGGGCATTGATGCTGTGGCATTGCAAAGTTTTTTTGCGCAAATGTCCGGTACCCTTTTTGGCCTTTTTGATATGTTTTCCGGTGGCGGACTTTCTAATACCTCAGTTTTTGCATTGGGGATTATGCCATATATTTCGGCCTCCATTATTATGCAGCTTTTGCAGGTAGTAAGCCCAAGTATTAAGCGCATGACTAGAGAAGAAGGGCAAGCCGGTAAACGAAAAATAACACAATATACACGCTATCTAACAGTGCTAATAACCTTAGTTCAAGGTTTTGGTATTGCAATGGGGCTTGAAAATATGCGAAGTCCCTCCAATGCAATGGTAGTGCTTGAACCTGGCTGGGAGTTTCGTTTAACTACCTTAATTACTTTTACAGCTGGTACAGTGTTAATAATGTGGCTTGGTGAAAAAATTACCGAAAAAGG
>CAYJDL010000240.1:0-2926 GCA_964368885.1 uncultured Desulfovibrionaceae bacterium
AAGTGCAAGATGTTCTTTCTGTCTTGGTAGAAGACGAACGGGGTGTTTTGTCTCGTGTGGCCGGTCTTTTTAGTGGACGTGGTTTTAACATTGAATCTTTAAATGTTGCTCCTACACTTGAAGACGGCGTGTCCCATATGACTATTACCACCAGCGGCGATGCTCAAATTATTGAACAAATCATTAAGCAATTACGCAAACTTGTTACCATTATCAAGGTTGTTGACTTTAGTGAACATCGTTCGGTTGAGCGTGAAATGCTTTTATTAAAAGTTCATGCTGAAGGTGTCAATAGAAGTGAAATTCTTCGTACTGTGGAAATTTTCCGTTGCCGTGTGATGGATGTTGGGCATTCGGAAATGACCATTGAGGCCACTGGTAATAGAGAAAAGCTTGATGCTATTATTGGGCTTTTACAGCGTTTTGGGATTAAAGAAATTGCTCGCACTGGTACTGTGGCAATGCGCAGGTCTATGCAACCTGAATAAGGGCAACCTGAATAAGGGCAACCTGAATAAGGGCAATTAAAAAATATTATCAGACAGCTGATTTATTTTTGGGGAGGGAAATTTTTTAATCTCCCTCTCTCAAATTTTTGTCACCAAAAAAACAATTTAACATTAACCTTTAGCTTTGAATTTTAAGGATTTTCCATGAAAGTGTATTATGAAAAGGACGCTGATATTTCCATATTAAAAGACAAAACTGTCGCCATTATTGGCTATGGCAGTCAAGGGCATGCTCATGCTCAAAATTTACGTGATAGTGGAGTCAACGTTATTGTAGGTCAACGTCCCGGCGGTGCTAACTACGAACTTGCTAAAGAGCATGGCTTTAGCCCAATGTCTGCTAGCGAAGCTGCTCAAAAAGCAGATTTTATAATGATTTTATTACCTGACCAAGTCCAAGCTCAAGTTTATGAAAATGATATTAAACCTCATTTAAATTCAAGCAAAAGCTTACTTTTTGCCCATGGTTTTAATATTCATTTTGGTCAAATTGAACCGCCAAAAGACGTGGACGTATTCCTAATTGCGCCAAAAGGTCCAGGTCATTTAGTGCGTCGCACCTTTACCGAAGGTGGTGGCGTACCTTGCCTTGTGGCAATTCATCAAGATGCTAGCGGAAAATCTTTGGAAAAAGCTCTTGCCTACGCTGCTGGCGTTGGCGGTGCTCGTTCCGGTGTTATTGAAACCACTTTTAGAGAAGAAACCGAAACAGATCTTTTTGGTGAGCAAGCTGTGCTTTGCGGTGGATTATCTGCTCTTATTAAAGCAGGTTATGAAACCTTAGTTGAAGCTGGCTATCAGCCTGAAATGGCATATTTTGAATGCTTGCATGAAGTAAAGCTCATTGTTGACCTTATTTATGAAGGTGGACTTGCAAAAATGCGCAATTCCATTTCAGATACTGCTGAATATGGTGATTATGTAACTGGTCCTCGCATTATCAACTCTGAAACCAAGAAAGAAATGAAACGTGTTCTTGAAGACATTCAAAGCGGTCGTTTTGCTCGTGATTTCATACTTGAAGCCCGTGCTGGTTATCCCATGTTTAAAGCCACCCGCCGCCTTGAATCCGAGCATGGCGTAGAAGAAGTTGGCGGACGCTTAAGAGAAATGATGCCTTGGCTTAAGAAAAATTAATTGGCATATAAGATAGTTATTTTTTTCTGGAGAAAGCTTTTGTCCTCGATCTTAAAATAGGAAAAAGTTTTCACCAGAAAAAATAATGAATTAGCTTTTACATAAATACTTGTGTGTTTTTTCTTTGGAGGATTCATGGAAAAAAAATTAAGTTTAGCCGATATTGCAAGGCATTTTTCCTTACCAGAATCCACTGCAAGATATTATTGCAAAAGATTTTCGTCTTTTATGCCTATTGTAGGTGAAGGAAGAAAAAAAAGATATGGTCAAAAATCTTTAGAAATAATATCTGCTGTTATTGAGCATATGAAATTAGGGAAAACTGCCGCTCTGGTTGAAGAAGAGTTGGCGGCGCATTTTCCAAGAACAATGGACGCTACTATAACAATAAATTCTTCAGCAACAATAAATTCTTCGGCAATGCAAAATCATTTTCAGAATAATAATATCCCAACAATTGCAAATAATAATTTTACTGAAAAGGAAAATATTGCACTTAGAAATAGTAACTTTGCTCAAGGTCAAAGCCAAGATGCTTCAGGCTCACATATGGTTATGCAATTGCTTGAGCAACAAACCGTAGCCATGCAAAGTATTGCCAATTCTCTTTCCATTTTAGCAACTCAAAAAAATGATATGCAACGCTTAGAAGATGCCGCAAGAACGGCAAAAGAGGAAAATACTTTTTTGCGTGATGAAGTAAAAGTTTTACAAAGTCTTTTGCAAAGTTCAGAACAAGTTCATCATGATGACTTACATCAAATTCGTAGTTGGATGAGTCGATTAGCACAAAGCTATAACAATAAGTCCGCTATGGACACTGAAAATTCAGAAGATAAGAGCAAAAAATAATTAATCAGCGTTTACTTAAAAGTCTTTAAAAAAACAACATTATTACATTGACAGCATTACAAGACGTGCGTATATAGTCATTGCTTACAAAATAAATATTCAGGGAGATATTATGCAAAAATCATTTGCGCTTCTTATGGGTTTCATGTTGCTTATGGCTATGGGTTGTCATCATTTTCACCATGGTCCATCTAATAATACAGTAGTAGTAAGACCACAGCATAATACAACTGTTGTTACTCCAAACAATAAAACAGTGGTTCATCGTAACAATAAAACAGTGGTTCATCGTAACAATAAAACTGTTGTGCATCGTGATAATAAAACTGTAGTTCGTCATGATGATGGAAGAGTGGTTCATCGCTATAATGATAATAACCACTATGACAATCGGGTAGTGAATCGTTATTAATATCAATAACTTAGTT